>DATAHG010000850.1:0-6591 GCA_036263295.1 Thermoanaerobaculia bacterium
CTCGCCCGCCTGAGCCCGGCCGGCCGCGCCTGGCTCCCCCGCCTGCGCCTGGCCGCCCCGGTCGCCGGCCTGCTTTCGGCCCTGACCGGCACCTGATGGACGAGGCCGCCGAAACCCGCGGCGCGCGCTTCCCGTAGTCCGCCCCAGAGAAGACCGGCGCCCGTGGGCGCCCCGCCGCCCAGGAGGCCCCGATGGAAACGCTGCTCCAGGATCTTCGCCAGGCCGTCCGGATGCTCCGCCAGAGCCCGGCCTTCACCGCCGTGGTCATCGCCGCCCTCGCCCTGGGCGTGGGGGCCAACACGGCGATCTTCAGCGTCGTGAACACCGTCCTGCTCAAGCCGCTGCCCTATACGCAGCCCGACCGCCTGGTCGCGGTCTGGGGCAAGGCGCCGGATCTCGGCTACGACGAGATCGGCCTCACCGAAGGGGAGCTGACCGAGCTGCAGCGCGACAGCAAGACCCTCCAGGCGATCGGCATGTACACCTTCGACGGGGTCACCCTGAGCTCGGTCGAGGACACCGGGGGGAAGGCGCCGGAGCGCATCCAGCTCGCGGCCCTGACCTCGGGGGTGCTGCCGATCCTCGGGATCAAGCCCCTGCTCGGCCGCAACTTCCTGCCCGAGGAGGAGGAGCCGGGCCACGGCCGGGTGATCGTGCTGTCGAACGAGATCTGGCGCAGCCGCTACGGCGCCGACCCCAAGATCCTCGGCAAGAACGTGCGGATCCAGGCGACGCCGTTCGAGGTGGTGGGCGTCATGCGCCCGGGATTCCGCCTGCCGGCCGACCTGGCCTCCGAGGAGAGCACCGACGTCCTCATCCCGATGACTTTCAATCACGCGGACCCGCGCTGGATCAGCCACAACGGCACCAGCGTCGCCCGCCTGAAGGAGGGCGCGACCGTCGAGCAGGCCCGGGCCGAGATCGAAACGCTCGCCCAGCGCATGCGCCAGGAGCACGCCAAGTTCTACCCGCCGAACGCCGGCCTGGAGATGCGGACCGATTCCCTGCACACCAAGATCGCCGGCAACGTGCGGACGCCGCTGCTGATCCTGCTCGGCGCGGTCGCCGTGGTCCTGCTGATCGCCTGCGCCAACGTGGCGAATCTGCTCCTCGCCCGCTCCGAGGTGCGCCAGAAGGAGGTGGCGGTCCGCATCGCCCTGGGGGCGGAGCGCGCCCACCTGATCCGGCAGTTTCTCACCGAGAGCCTGCTCTACGGCCTGCTCGGCGGCGCCCTCGGCCTGCTGCTCGCGACCTGGGGGCTCGACGCCCTGGTCGCCCTCCACCCCGCCCAGCTCCCGCGCCTTGGCGACGTGGGGATCGATCTGCGGGTGCTGGCCTTCACCTTCACGGTCGCGGTGGTCGCGTCGATCGCCTCGGGCCTCTTCCCGGCGTTGCAGGTCTCCCGCGAGAATTTGAGCCCGCTCCTCAAGGAGGAGGGGCGCGGCTCCTCCGCCGGGGTGCGCGGCCAGCTCTTCCGCCGCACCCTGGTGGTGGCGGAGGTCGCCCTGGCCGTGGTCCTGGTCATCAGCTCGGGGCTGCTGATCCGCAGCTTCGTGGGTCTCCAGAAGGTGGATCTCGGCTTCCGGCCGCAGGGCGTGCTGACGCTGCGGGCGTCGCTGCCCGCCTCGAAGTACCGGGAAGCTCCCGCCGCCCTGGCCTTCTACAACCAGCAGGCCGAGCGCCTCGCCAGCCTGCCGGGCGTGCGGTCGGCCGCGGTGTCGAACGTTGTCCCCTTCGACCAGAACGGCTGGGACAACGTCTTCGACATCGAGGGCAAGCCCGGCGCCCTGGAGAACCCGGCCGCCTTCGGCGACGCCTTCCCCAACGCCAACTTCCGCATGGTCACGCCGGGCTATTTCGACACCCTGGGGATCCCGCTGCTGCAGGGCCGGGCGTTCACCGCCTCCGACCACGCCGAGGCCGCCGGCGCGGCGGTGGTCAACGAGACCCTGGCGAAGCGGTTCTGGCCCGGCCAGAGCCCGCTCGGCAAGCGGATCCGGTTCTATCTCGACGAGAAGGAGAGGGGGGGCTGGCTGTCGATCGTCGGCGTGGTCGGCGACGTCAAGGACGAGAGCGCCAGGACGGACACCAAGCCCGAGGTCTACGTGCCGCTCGCCCAGGCCGCGCTGTCGGTCGGGGGCCCGCCGCCGCGCGACCTGACCCTGGTGCTGCGCACCGACGGCGAGCCCGAGGCCGCGGCGGGGACGGTCAGCCAGGCGCTGCGCCAGGCCGAGCGGGATGTCACCCTCTACGGCATCCACAGCCTGGAGAGCTTCATCGGCGACAGCGTGGCCCAGCCGCGCTTCAACACGCTCCTGATCACGGTCTTCGCGGCGCTCGCCCTGGCTCTCGCGATGATCGGGGTGTACGGCGTCATGTCGTACTCGGTGGCGCGGCGCACCCACGAGATGGGCATCCGCTTCGCTCTGGGGGCCGGCGCCGGGGACGTCCTGCGGCTGGTGGTGCAGCAGGGGATGGTCCTCACCCTGGCCGGGCTCGGCTGCGGCCTGCTGGCCGCCCTCGGCGCGGCCCGGCTGATGATGAGCCTGCTGTTCGGGGTCGGCCCTTTCGACGCCCTGGTCTACGTGCAGGTCGCGGCCGTGCTGGCGGCGGTGGCCCTGCTCGCCTGCTATGTGCCGGCGCGCCGGGCGGCCCGGGTGGACCCCATGGTGGCCCTGAAACCCTATTGAGACAGGCCTGACTGGAACATTCTTGAAGTACGTGGCAAAATTGCTGGCGCGCACATCTGAGCTTGTCGAGCCGTTCGGTCGTGCCAAATCCGGGAGCGGGGTCCCGGAGGGCTCCAGCAGTCCCCATGAGCAGCCACTCTTCAATCCTTCCGGCCAGCCCAGGGGCCGGGCCGCCTGACCGCAGTCCCTTAAAGCGGTACGGCGCCGCGCTGGGCTCCACCGCCGCGGTCTGGCTGCTCAACCTGAGCCTCCTCCACCTCGACGGGCCGGAGAGCCCCTTCCTGCTCTTCCCGGCCGCCATCCTGCTGAGCGCCTGGTATGGCGGCCGCGGGCCGGGCCTGCTCGCCGCCCTGCTCTCGACCGCCGCCGTCCTGCCATCCCTCGCCGCGACCGGCGACCACCCGGGCTTCGGGCAGATCGCGTTGCGCATCGTGCTGTACGCCTTCCAGGCCCTGCTGCTCTGCTTTTTCGGGCACGGCCTGGAGCGCTCCAGCCGCGAGGGGCGGCGCCAGGCCGCCGAGGTCGAGGCCGCCCGCCGCCGCGAGACCGAGGCCCTGCGCTTCGGCGAGGAGCGCTTCCGCATGACGCTCAAGAACTCGCCGATCGTCGTCTACACCGCCGACCGCGAGCTGCGTTACACCTGGATCCACAACTCGCAGCTCGGGATGGCGGCCGACGCGGTGCTCGGCAAGCGCGACGACGAGCTCCTCCCCCCCGACCAGGCGCGGACGGTCATGGACCTCAAGCGGGCGGTCCTCGAAAGCGGGGTGGGCGCCCGCCGCGAGCTGACGCTCAGCCTCAACGGCCGCACCATCCACTACGACATCACGGTCGAGCCCCAGCTCGACGAGTCTGGCGAGATCGTGGGGCTCACCGCCGCCGCGGTGAACATCACCGACCGCAAGAAGGCCGAGGCGGCCCTGCAGGAGAGCGAGGAGCGGCTGCGGCTGGCCCTGGAATCGTCCGACCTGATCGCCTGGGAGATGGACCCGGCCACCGGCCGCACCGCGCCGATGGGCGACGTGGTCCACATCCTGGGCACGACCGAGGACGAGATCACCAGCGCCGAGCAGTACTTCCGGTTCGTCCACCCGGAGGACCGCGAGCGGGCCTGGGGGCGGCTCCAGGCCACCCTCCAGACCGGGGTCCCCCTGGACGTCGATTACCGGTTCGTCCGCCCGGACGGCACGATCCGCTGGGTGAACGACCGCGGCCGCGTCGCCCGCGACCTCGAAGGGCGCCCGGTCCGCATGAGCGGCATGCTGCGCGACATCACCGACCGCAAGGAGGCCGAGGAGGGGCTGCGCCAGGCCAAGCAGGCGGCCGAGGAGGCGAGCCAGGCCAAGGACCGCTTCCTCGCCACCCTGAGCCACGAGCTGCGCACCCCGCTGACGCCGGTCCTCGTCGTCACCGCCAGCCTGGAGGAGGACCGGAAGCTGCCGGAGCGCCTGCGCGCCGATCTCGCCATGATCCGCCGCAATATCGAGCTGGAGGCCCGCCTGATCGACGACCTGCTCGACCTCACCCGGGTCGCCCACGGCAAGCTGGAGCTGCACAACCAGATCACCGACGTCCACCGGGTGATCGAGCACGCCATCCAGACCTGCTGCAGCCGGGAGGCCGAGAGCGGCCGCCTGCGGCTGGACCTGGACCTGGCCGCCCGCGACCACCGGGTCTGGGGGGACACCTCCCGCCTGTCGCAGGTGCTCTGGAACCTCCTCAACAATGCCGTGAAGTTCACCCCGGCCGGGGGCCGGATCAGCGTGCGGACCTGGAACGGGGAGCCCGATTCCGACTCTCGCCAGGAGCTGATCGTCGAGGTCACCGACACCGGGATCGGCATCGCACCGGAGGCCCTCCCCCGGATCTTCGACGCTTTCGAGCAGGGGGACCGCCGGATCACCCGGCGCTATGGCGGCCTGGGGCTCGGGCTGGCGGTGAGCCGGGCCATCCTGGAGCTGCACGGCGGCCATATCGAGACCGCCAGCGAGGGGATCGGGAAGGGGGCGACGTTCCGGTTCCGCCTGCCGGTGGACGTCCTCACCCCCGACGCGCAGGACGAGGCGGCTCCGGCCATGCCCGCCGGGGTCCTCCCGGGAAGTGCCCCGGGCTCGAACGAGCCGCTGCGGATCCTGCTGGTCGAGGACCACGCCGACACCGCCGAGGCCATGGCGGACCTGTTGCGCGACCTGGGGCACCAGGTCACCACCGCGATGACCGTGACGGAGGCTCTGCGGACGGCCGCGGATCTCCAGCAGGGCGATCAGGAAGGGATCGACCTGGTGATCAGCGATCTCGGCCTGCCCGACGGCACCGGGCACGACCTGATGCGCGAGCTCGTCCGCCGCTACGGTGTCAGGGGGATCGCCCTGTCGGGCTACGGGATGGAGGAAGATATCCGCAAGAGCCTGGAGGCGGGATTCGACCGGCACCTCATCAAGCCGGTCAGCCCGCAGCTCCTCCGGAGCGTCATCGACCAGGCGGCCCGGGGGCAGCGCGCCCCGTCAGCCTGAGCCGGGCTCCTCCTCCCCCGCCTTACCGTCCCTTCTTCGCGACCTTGAAGAAATCGGCCATGGTGCCGAAGCCCGAGCTCGCCGAGCTCGACTCCTTCACGTAGGCGTCCACCGTCTCCTGGCTGGCGGCCGAATCGGCATCCGCGGCCATCGAGAGGGAGATCCGCTTCTTGACCGGGTCGATGCCGATCACCGTCACCTCGACCTCCTGGCCCGGCTTGACCACCTCGCGCGGGTGGGTCACCCGGCGGCCGGCGCCGAGCTGGCTGATGTGGACCAGGCCGTCGAGACCCGGGGTCAGCTCCACGAAGGCGCCGAAGGTCTCCAGGCGGACCACCTTGCCCTGCACCTTGCTCCCCTCGGGGAAGCGGGCCGCCGCGTCCTGCCAGGGGTCGCGCTCCAGCGAACGGCGGGAGAGGGAGATGCGCTCGCCCTTGCCGTCCTTGCCCTTCTCGATCTTGGTCACCTGGACCTGGACCGGCTGGCCGACGGAGAGGACTTCCTTGGGGTCGTTGACGCGGGTGTGGCTGATCTCGCTGACGTGCAGCAGCCCCTCGATGCCGCCGAGGTCGACGAACGCCCCGTAGGTGGTCAGCGAGGTGACCGTGCCGTCCAGGACGGCGCCGATCGCGAGCTTCTCGCGGGCGACGGCGGCGCGGCTCTGCTCCTCTTCCTGGAGCAGGGCGCGGCGGGAGAGGATGATGTTCGGCCGCCCCTTGTCCTTCTCTTCCAGGCGGGAGATCTTGAACTGGAGCCGCTGGCCGACGAACTGCTCCGGGTTCTCGACGTAGCGCACGTCGAGCTGGGAGACCGGGCAGAAGGCGCGCAGGCCGGAGACCTGGACCTCGACGCCGCCCTTGTTGGTGGCCTTGACGTAGCCCTCGACCGGGACCTGGTGGACGAAGGCCTGGCGCAGCTCCGCGAGCGCCGCGGCGCCCTTGCCGAGCGGCTTGATCTTGAGCTGGAGGTTGCCGGTCTCGGGCTCCACCGAGGCGATGAGGACCTCGATGGTGTCGCCGACGTTGGCGGTCAGCTCTCCCTGGTCATTGCGGATCTGCGACAGCTCGATCGAGCCCTCGGCCTTGCCGCCGAGGTCCACGAACGCCGCCGCCTCTCCAATCGAAACGATCCGGCCACTCACCTTGTCCCCGACTTTGGGGCCTTCGGACGGCGTCGCCTCGCCGCCCTCCTGCTCGAAGTCGGCAAGGATCGTGCCGAAATCCTGGTTTTGCTGGTTGTCCTGTTCCATGAATCGTGCTCCAAAGAAGGTTCCCGACGGGGATTGGCTCAAGGGGGGCCGCCGCTCAAGCGGCCAACTCCGAACGCAACATGGTAGCGGCTCCGGCGCCGCCGATCCAGAGGGTCTTTACACACACCAGGACCGGAGA
>DATAHG010000851.1:0-1834 GCA_036263295.1 Thermoanaerobaculia bacterium
AGCGGGATCGCCGCCTTCTGGAGCGGCTTCGAGCCGCCGCCGTCGAGGAAGGAGCCGGCGCTCTCGACCGCCTCGATGACCTCGCGCGGCCCGAGGGTCCAGGTCACCCGCCAGCCCGGATAGCGCCAGTTCTTGGTCAGGCCGTCCACGATCACCACCGGGTCGGTGTTGACGTCCTCGACGTAGCGGGCGGCGCTGACGACCGGGCCCGGCTCGCCCGGCCCCAGGTTCCAGACATAGTGGGAGTAGAACTCGTCGAGCAGGAGGGTGCAGTCGAGCTGCCGCCCCACCTCGACCCACTGCGCCAGCTCCTCGCCGGAGATCACCTTCCCCATCGGGTTGCAGGGGTTGGAGAGCAGGATCACCGACAGCCCGCGGCCCAGCACCTCCCGTTTCAGATCCTCGACGCTGAACTCGTAGCCCTGCTCCT
The DNA here is from genome assembly GCA_036263295.1 of Thermoanaerobaculia bacterium. GTDB lineage: Bacteria > Acidobacteriota > Thermoanaerobaculia > Multivoradales > UBA5704 > DATAHG01. The sequence continues at coordinate 431 of DATAHG010000851.1, forward strand.
TGCGCAGCAGGATGGGGGTCGGCGTCACCAGCCGGAAGATGTCCAGCAGCTCTTCGTAGGCGGTGTAGTCGGGCAGGAAGTGGCCGAGGTTCACCTGGTCGAGGGCGGCGACGGCGCGGGTGAGGGCGGCCCGGCCGCCTCCCGAGATCGCCACGTTCTCGTAGGTGTACTGCGACTTCATGCCGCGCCGGAAGAGGTGGTTGTAGAGCGCGGCTACGGCCTCGCGCAGCTCGCGCACTCCGGCCACGGGCGCGTATTCATGGTCGGCCGGATCGATGTTGACCGCCGAGAGGCGCGGCGGCGCGCCCGGCAGCGGCCCGGTCTCGGGCTGCCCCTGGCCGAGGTTGCACCAGTCGGGGTGGCCCGCCCGATAGCCCCGGGCGGTGGCCTCCTTGGTGACGTAGACGACGCCCGTCCGCGGCAGGGAGCGGAAGGCCTGCAGGGTTCCGGTCAGATTCGAGTGGGGAGCGATGGTAGCCACAAGCGGGTAAGCCTACCAGGAGGGGACGGTCATCCCCAAGGCCCGCAGCACCCCGGCAAGGTCGGCGGGCACCGGCGCCTCGATCCGCAGCGGCTCGCCGGTCGCCGGGTGGGCCAGCCGCAGCTCCAGGGCATGGAGGGCCAGGCGGTGCAGCCCGAAGCGCTCGCGGAAAAGGCGGTTGTGCTCCCCCTTGCCATATTTGACATCGCCGATCAGAGGGAGGCTCAGGTGCTTGAGGTGGCGCCGGATCTGGTGCAGCCGGCCGGTGCGGGGGACCGCCTCGACCAGGGAGTAGCGCTCCCAGACCGCGAGGCGGCGGATCGCGGTGACCGCCGGCACCCGGGGGCCGTCCGGCCGGCGCTGGATCGGATGGTCGATCACCGCCTCGTCCGGGGCGATCCCCCGCACCAGGGCGAGATAGCGCTTGGCCACCGTGCCGGCCTCGAACGCCCCGGCCAGGCTGCGGGCTGTACCGGCGTCGAGAGCGAACAGCAGGGCGCCGCTGGTCGGGCGGTCCAGCCGGTGGACCGGGAAGACCCGCCGGCCGAGGCGATCGCGCACCAGTCCCATGGCGACGATGCGGTCCCGCGCCAGGCCACGGTGGACGGCGAGGCCGGACGGCTTGGCGACGGCGACGAGGGCGTCGTCCTGGTAGAGCAGCGGGAGGTCCGGACCGGAGGGGGTCATCCGGCGGGAGTATAGGAGACGCCCCCCAGAGCGGTCCTTACGGCACGTTCCCCACGGCCAGGAAGGCGGCCACTGAGAAGGCGGTGCCGGCCAGCCCCAGGAGGATCATCGAGAGGAAGAACGTGCGCTGAATCCCCCGGACATGGAGGACCAGGCTGATCGCCCCCATGACCAGGCAGAGCTGGAGGAAGAAGGTCGAGTAGTCGAAAATGTCGCCGACCTCTCCCAGGGCGTTG
>DATAHG010000852.1:0-5219 GCA_036263295.1 Thermoanaerobaculia bacterium
GGGACTTCTCGCCCGTCCTGGTGTACCGTAGAGGGCGCTTTCCCCCTGATCAGGAGACCGTTTCCATGGCCAATCCGTTCTCGAAGCTCCGGGACAAGGTCCCGCCGCGCCTTCTCACCCCGTTCCGCCGCAAGTGGCAGGGCAAGGACGTCGCCATCGCCGTCCTCGCCATGATGCTGGCCTCGGTCTCCGCCTATGCGTTCAAGGAGCCCCTGGCCGCGGCCGTGGCGCGCTTCCAGGCCGGCGCCCAGGGCGGGGAGACGGTCTCGGTCTTTGACGTGGTGCTCGACCGCCAGAACCGCCAGTACGTCGACTTCCTGTTCGACCGGCCGCTCGGCGAGGGCAAGCAGGGCGAGGTGCTCGGGGAGGCCCCGGCCACCGTCACCCCCGCGCTCGGCGGCTCCTGGACATGGAAGGACTCCAACGCCCTGCGCTTCGAGCCCAGCGGCGGCTTCCCGGTGGCGAGCCAGTTCACCTTCGAGCTCGACCCGGACCGCCTGATCAAGGAGGGCCAGGTCTTCACCGGCGACACCGAGCACGTCGTGAAGACCGACCAGTTCCTGATCGAGAACGTCGAGGCCATCGAGGAGCCCGCCCTCGAAGGCAAGGCCATGGTCTTCTTCCACGGCAACATCAAGTTCAATTACGCGGTCGATCCCAAGGTCCTGGCGCCGCGCGTCAAGATCGTCGATCCGCGCAGCGCCAACCCCATCGCGGTCGAGCTCGAGACCACCTGGGAAGCCGATACCGTCGCCTTCCATACCGCGGCGATCCAGAAGGAGAAGGACGAACGCGAGGTCGAGCTGGTCATCGCCCAGGACCTCACCCCGTCCGGCGGCAACGCGCCGCTGCAGGAGGAGTTCCGCCAGAAGATCCCGGTGGGGTCGAGCACCAAGCTCACCGTGCGCGAGGTGGTGGCCGAGCCCGGCCCCCGCGAGTCGATCCTGCGGGTGCGGTTCTCGTCGCCGATCTCGGCCGCCGTGGCCGAGAAGTACCTCCACCTGGAGCCCGCCGTCCGCCTCCGCCTGTCGGCCGAGCGCAACGAGCTGGCGATCGCCGGCGAGCTCAAGCCCGGGCAGACCTACACGCTGACGCTCGGCAAGGGGCTGCCCGCCACCGACGACGCCGTGCTCGGCGAGGACTACACCGAAGAGGTCACCATCCCGGACCTCGACCCCAAGGTCGATTTCCAGAGTCAGGGGATGTTCCTCTCGGCGACCGGCAACCACACCCTCGCCCTGGAGGCGGTCAACGTGCCCAAGGCGCGGATGACGATCGACCGGGTCTATCTCAACAACCTGTTCTTCCTCTTCCAGTACGGCGGCTTCTTCGATAGCGACTACGGCTATTTCGGCGAGATCCACGAGGCGCTCGGCGACCAGCTCAAGGACATCTCGATCGACATCGGCGGCGCCAAGAACCAGCGCCGCGTGGTCCCGCTCAAGCTCGACCGCTATATCGACGTCAAGGAGCCCGGCCTCTACCGCTTCTCGGTCGGCCAGCCGGACGCCTACGAGGCCGAGCAGCGCTGGGTGCTGCTGACCGACCTCGGCGCCGTGGTCAAGCGCGGCCGCGGCGAGATGCTGGTCTGGGTGTCGTCGCTCTCCGACCTCGCGCCGGTCGGCGGCGTGACCGTCACCCTGGTGTCGAACAAGAACCAGGTCCTCGCCAAGGGGGAGACCGACGGCTCCGGCATGCTCCGCCTGCCCGAGCCCAAGAATCAGAACCGCGGCACGCCCTACATGATCACGCTGGAGAAGGGGGACGACTTCAGCTTCCTCCTGTTCGACAGCATGGCGGTCGACACCACCGGCCTCGACGTCGGCGGCGACGAGCCGCCGGGCGACGGCTACCGCGCGTTCCTCTATGGCGAGCGCGACCTCTACCGGCCGGGCGAGAAGGTCGAGGGCCTGGCGATCGTGCGCAACGGCGCCATCGAGACGCCGCCGGCCATGCCGGCGAAGCTCATCCACCGCGACCCGCAGGGGCGCGAGATCGGCACCCAGACCCTGCGTTTCGACGACAAGGGGCTCGCCCCCTTTACTCTCGACGTGCCGGCCTATTCGCTCACCGGCCACCACACGCTGGAGGCGGTGGTCGCCGAGAAGGTGATCGGCCAGTACCGCTTCCAGGTCGAGGAGTTCGTTCCGGACCGCATCTCGGTGGCCATCGTGCCGCCGACCGGCAAGGTGGGACCGGGGCAGGAGCTGGCGTACCAGGTCCAGAGCGCTTATCTATTCGGCCCGCCGGCCGCCAATCTGCCGGTCGAGAGCCGGGTGCGCCTGGTGGACGCCGATTTCGCCCCCAAGGGGTTCGAGGCGTACCGCTTCCGCAACGACGAGCGCAAGCTCGAAACCCGCGAGGTCTTCGCCTCGGAGGACCAGAAGCTCGACGAGGAGGGGCGCGCCACCTTCCAGGTGACCATGCCGGCCGACGCGCCGGTGCCGTCCTCCCTGGAGGCGGTGATCACCGCCCGGGTGCAGGAGCAGGGCGGGCGCGGGGTGGCGGCGATGCAGCGCGTCCAGGTCCACCCCTACCCCTATTACCTCGGCCTGCGCCGGCTCGGCGAGACCTACCCCGAGCCGGGCAAGGACGTCGAGCTGGAGTACGTCGCGGTGGCGCCGGACGGCAAGCCGGCCGCCGCGGGGGCGCTGCGGGCCGACCTCTTCTACGACCGCTGGAACACGGTGCTGCGCAAGATGCCGTCCGGCAACTACAGCTATGAATCGACCCGCGACTCGGTGCTGGTGGACTCCCGGCCGGTGGCCGGCGGCAACAGCCGCGGCACCTTCCGCTTCAAGCCGCGCGAGTACGGCAGCTACCGGGTAGTGCTGACCGATCCGGACACCCAGGCTTCGACCCAGGTCGAGCTCGACGCGGTGGGCTGGGGCTATTCGCCCTGGGCGCTCAAGAACCCGGCCCGGCTGGAGCTCGCCCTCGACCGGCCGGACGGCCAGGACTACGCCCCGGGCGACACGGCGACGGTCGAGGTCAAGGCGCCGTTCGCGGGCAAGCTCCTGATCACCGTGGAGCGCGACGAGATCCTCTATACCGAGGTCCACGAGCTGACCGGCAACACGGCGAAGATCGAGGTGCCGATCCGCGCCGATTTCCGGCCCAACGCCTACATCACGGCCACCCTGGTGCGCCGCGCCGCCGACCTGGAGCCCGGCTCGGCCGGGCGCGCCTTCGGGGCGATCCCGCTGCCGGTGGACCGCACCGCCAATCACCTGCGGCCCGAGATCACCGTTCCGGCGGAGATCCGGCCCAACACCAAGCTGGAGATCGCCGTGAAGACGGCCCCCGGCGCCACGGTGACGGTGGCCGCGGTGGACGAGGGGATCCTCCAGCTCATCGCCCAGAAGACGCCGGATCCGTTCGAGCTGTTCTACCGCAAGCTGGCGCTGGGGGTGAACTCCTACGACACCTTCAGCCTGGTCTTCCCCGAAATCAAGGGGGCGCCGGCCGGCGGCGGCGAGGGCGACGAGATGGCGCAGTACGTGCGGACCGAGGGCATCCGCCGGGTCGAGCCGGTGGCGTTCTGGTCCGGCGCGGTGACGGCGGACGCCGACGGCAACGCCAAGGTCACCTTCCAGGTCCCCGAGTTCCAGGGGGCCCTGCGGATCATGGCGGTGGCCGTGCGCGGCGACGAGATGGGCTCGGCCGAGAAGAAGACCCGGGTGCGAACGCCGCTGGTCCTCACCCCGACCTTCCCGCGCATCCTGTCCTTCGACGAAACCCTGCAGGTGCCGGTCACGCTACGCAACGACACGCCGAAACCCGGCAAGTTCCAGGTGCAGGTGGCGGCGACCGGGCCGGTGAAGGTGGACGGCGCCGCGGCGCAGAGCGTCGAGGTGCCGGTCGGCCGCGAGCGCACCCTCTACTTCACGATCAAGACCGGCGCCGCCGCCGGGGATGCCCGCTTCGTGGTGACCGCGGCGGGCAACGGCGAGCAGAGCCGCTCGGCCACCGGCGTGCCGGTGCGGGCCGATCTACCGCCGGTCACGGTGGAAAAGACCGGCGCCGTCCCGGGGGCCGCCCTCGACGTGCCGTTCGAGGGGGTGGGCCAGGATTCGGCGGTGCGGCAGGTGCGGGTGAGCCCGCTGCCGCTGGTGCAGTTCGCCGGGCGTCTGGAGCACCTCCTCTACTACCCCTACGGCTGCCTGGAGCAGACCACCTCCACCGCCTTCCCGCTGATCTACCTCGGCGACCTGGCGAAGGCCCTCGCCCCCGAGGTGCTCGATCCCAAGAAGGGGCATGCCGATCCGGCCGTGCTGGTGCAGGCCGGCGTGCGGCGGATCGCCACCATGCAGATCGCCGGGGGCGGCTTCTCGCTCTGGCCGGGAGGCCAGGAGGTCCACCCCTGGGGGAGCCTCTACGCCACGCACTTCCTGGTGGAGGCGCGGCGGGCCGGGCATCCGGTCGAGGACGGCTTCTACCAGCGCGCCCTCGGCTGGGTGGCCGGGCAGGTCAAGGCCAAGTCCAACTATGGCAGCGAGGACCTGCAGCGCACGGTCTACGGGCTCTACGTGCTGGCCCGCGCCGGGCGGCCGGACGTCGGCACCATGGACTTCCTGCGCCGCAAGCACGCCGGCGAGCTGCGTCCGGAGTCGCGGGCCCTGCTCGCGGCGGCCTACGCCGCGGCGGGCAATCCGCGGGCCCTGGAGGAGCTGGTCGCCAATCTCGGCGAGGTGGAGCAGATCGCCCGCCAGACCGGCGGCAACTTCAACTCGCCGATCCGCAACCGCGCCCTGCTGCTGCTCGCCCTGCTGGACGCGGCGCCGCAGAGCCAGCGCATCCCGGCCCTGGTGGACCGCCTGGCGCGCGACTCGCGCGACCTGCCGCAGTGGACCACCCAGGAGGAGAGCTTCACCCTCCTGGCCCTCGGCCAGTTCGTGCAGCGCCAGAAGCAGCAGCCGGCCTACTCCGGCACGGTCTTCGTGGGGGGCAAGAAGATCGGCACCTTCACGAACCAGACCGCGACCTTCTCCGGCATCCGCGGCGGCGGCCCGGTGCGGATTCAGATGAATGGGGGCTACAAGGCGAGCTCGGCCTACTTCAGCGTGCTCACCAAGGGGATCCCGACCGCGGCCGAGTTCAAGCCGGCCAAGGAGGGGATGGAGATCGAGCGCACCTTCCACGACCGCAACGGCCAGGCGGTGAACATCGCCAGCCTGCGCCAGGGCGACCTGGTGGTGATCAAGACCCGGGTGCGCAGC
>DATAHG010000853.1:0-4768 GCA_036263295.1 Thermoanaerobaculia bacterium
CAGCTCCTCGCGCAGCAGGCGGCGCTCGCGGTCGAGCAGCGGGCGCACCGCGGCGTTGATCTCGGCGAGCTGTTGGCGCGGCGTCCGGCTGTCCGGCGGCAGCTCGCGGATGTTGCTCGCGAGCTGCTGCTTGAGCCCGCCCACCCGCTTCATGAAGAACTCGTCGAGGTTGCTCTCGAAGATGGCGACGAACTTGAGCCGCTCGAGGAGTGGGTTCTCGGGGTCTTCTGCCTCGCGCAGCACGCGGGCGTTGAACTCCAGCCAGGACAGCTCCCGGTTGACGAACAGGGTTCCCGGATCGGCAGGGGGCTCGGAGATCAAGGCAGCGGGAATCGGAAAGGTTTTCTTCGGCTCAGACACGGAACGGGACCTCGGCGGCGCCTTCAAGGAAGGAAAATTCTGACACACCCGCCGCCTTTCAGACAGGCGGGATGTGTGACAAGTTCGTAACTCCCCCCGGACGCCCTGGCACGGCCCTCGCTCTAGAATGCTCACCGTGGAGACGACGACCGAGATCTTGATCCAGCCGTTGACCTTTCCGGAAGTCGAGCCGGAGCCCGGGGGTACACCGCTCCCGGAGCCGGCCGCGCCCTCGCCGTCGCGCCTCGCGGCGATCGACGTGGGCTCGAACTCCATCCACATGATCGTGGTGGCGCCGGAGCCCAACGGCGGCTACCGGGTGCTCGGCCGGGAGCGCGAGATGGTCCGTCTGGGGCGCAGCGCCCTGGGCGGCGGCGGCGCCCTCTCCGAGACCGCCATCCGCGACGGCCTCGAAGCCCTGCTCCGGATGACCACCCTCGCCCGGCTCAAGGGCGCCGAACGGGTCGTCGCGGTCGCCACCAGCGCGGTGCGCGAGGCGGCCAACGGCGCCGAGTTCCTCGCCCGGGTCAAGGCTCTCACCGGCCTTGACGTCCAGCTCCTCTCCGGCATCGAGGAGGGGCGGCTGATCTACCGCGCCGTGCGCGAGGTAGTCGATCTCGGGCAAGGACCCGCCGCCCTCGTCGACGTCGGCGGCGGCAGCACCGAGTGGATCGCCACCCAGGCCGGCGAGGCGGCGCGCGTCGTCAGCCTGGCGCTCGGGTCGCTGCGCCTCGCCGCCAACCTCAAGGGGGACCCGCCCAGCGCCGCCGCCCTCGACCGCCTGCGCCGCCGCGTCGAGCGCCAGCTCCACGAGGAGGTCCCCACCGGCCGGGTCGAGCGCCTGGTCGCGACCTCCGGGACCGCGGTCTGCTGCGCCGACCTGGTCGATCTGTTCGGCGGCGGCGGCACCGAGGTCCCCGGCGGTCTGCGCGAGGTGCGGGTCAAGGACCTCGCCCAGGTGGTGGAGCGCCTCGCCGGCATGAAACGCCAGCAGATCGCCGAGCTGCCGCCGGTGGGCGGGCCGCGCTCGGAGAGCATCCTGGCCGGCGCCGTCCTGCTCCAGGAGCTGGTCGCCCACGCCGGGGTCGAGCGCTTCCAGGTGTCGGACCGGGCGCTACGCGAGGGTCTGGTGCTGGAGGCCCTCGGCCAGCCGATCCCGCTCGCCCGCGCTCCCGAGGACCTGCGCCGCCGCCAGGTGCTGCAGCTCGCCGAGCGCACCGAGAGCACCTTCCGCCACAACGTGCAGACCGCCCGGCTCGCGGTGCGGATCTTCGACCTCACCGCCTCCCTGCACAGCCTCGGCGCCCGCGAGCGCGAGTGGCTGGAGTATGCCGCCCTGCTGCACGACATCGGCTACTCGATCCACTACCGCGGCCACCACAAGCACGCCTACTACCTCATCATCAACGCCAACCTCGACGCCTTCGACCAGCGCGAGATCGAGATCATCGCCCACGTCGCCCGCTATCACCGGGGCGCCACTCCCAAGCCCCATCACCCCACCCTGCGCGGCCTCAAGCCCTGGCAGCAGCGCACCATCCGCCGCCTCGCCGTGCTGCTGCGCATCGCCGACTCGCTCGACCGTACCCACGCCTCGCGGGTGAGCGACGTCTTCGCCGCCATCCGCCCGAACCGCGTGCGCTTCGAGGTGCTCTCGCCCTACGAGGTGGATCTGGAGCTCGAAGGCGCCCGCGAGCAGGAAGCATTCTTTCAAAAGGTGTTCGGACGTGGCCTGCGTTTCCGGCAAGGGCTGGAGTTCGTGGAGGATTGATCGACTCCTTTTTACCCGCCTTTGTAAGAACGGGTTCCCGTCTTCACCCGCTTCCTACCCCCCTGTTCCTCTCCTAAATACTGCTGTCACAGGAAGTTAACAGTCCTTTTACAAGAATTTCACACCCCCCTTCTGTGGAAAACTCTTCACGGTGCCCTTCCGGTCTACCTCCCGCAGCTCGATCGATTCATTCAAGTGGCTCACGAATAAGCACTTAGCCCCTTTGCACAGGGCGCTGTTCAATCTGGAGAAGGCGGCTTTCCGGCGAGGTAATAGGGTGAATTCCGGAGGGTTTTCCACAGGCTTTTCCACATTCTCTGTGGAAGACTCCATGCTAGTCTGGCGGCGATGGCACACGAACGAATATTGGTCATCGAGGACGAGCCGGATATCGCCGAGGTCCTGCAGTACAACCTCGAAAAGGAAGGTTTCCAGGTCGAGACCGCGCGGCGCGGCGACGCCGGCCTGGACGCGATCCGGCGCGAGGCGCCCGACCTCGTCCTGCTCGACCTGATGCTGCCCGGCGTGGACGGGCTGGAGCTGACCCGTCTGCTCAAGCGCGAATCGGCCACCTCCCGCGTCCCGATCGTGATGCTGACCGCCCGCGGCGAGGAGGTCGACCGCATCGTCGGCCTGGAGCTCGGGGCGGACGACTACATCCCCAAGCCGTTCAGCCCGCGCGAGGTGGTGCTGCGGGTCAAGGCGGTGTTGCGGCGCCAGCAGAGCGACGAGGTGCCGGCCGACCTCCTGGAGATCGGCGGCATCCAGCTCGACATCTCGGGGCACCAGCTCCGGCTGCGCGGCAAGGACGTGCCGCTCACCGCGACCGAGTTCCGCCTCCTGCGCCTGCTCATGGAGCGCAGCGGCCGGGTGCAGACCCGCGGCCAGCTCCTCTCCGACGTCTGGGGCTACGCCGAGGACATCGACAGCCGCACGGTCGATACCCATATCCGCCGACTGCGCCGCAAGCTCGGCTCCGAGGCCGAGCGGATCGAGACGGTCATCGGCGTCGGCTACCGGCTGAGGCCCTAGGCTCCCCTTGCGTCTCCTGGGTCTGCCGCCCAAGCTGCGGCTCGCCCCGCTCTGGCCCGCCCTCGCCGCCGTCGTCGTCGCCAGCGCCTTCCTCTGGTCGATCCTGCCGACCCTGTTCGAGCGCAGCTCCGCCGACCAGCTCCTCGACACCCTGCGGCTCTTCGCCCCGGTGGTGGCCGGCCGCACCGCCTCGCCGCCCGCCGAGCTGCAGCGCTGGGTGCGGCAGGTGGGGGCCGAGAGCGGCCTGCGGGTGACCCTCGTCCAGGAGGACGGCCGGGTGGTCGCCGACAGCGCGCGGACCGCCGCCGAGCTCGCCGCCATGGAGAACCACGCCGGCCGGCCCGAGGTCCGCCAGGCCCTCGCCCAGGGGCAGGGGACCTCGGTGCGGCAGAGCGCCACCACCGGCCAGGTCTACGCCTACGCCGCCCACCGGCTGACCGATCCGCAGGGGCGCGTCCTGGTGCTGCGGCTGGCCCAGCCGCTGGAGCAGCTCGGGGTGCTGCGCAGCCGGCTCGCCGCCGCCCTGGCCCTGTCGGTGCTGGCGGCCGGCATCGCCATCCTTCTCACTTCGCTGTGGCTCGACCGCCGCCTCTTCCAGCCGCTCCTCGGGCTGATCGCCGGCGCCGGCAATCTCGCCGCCGGCCGCTCGCAGCGCGTCGAGGTGCCGGACGAGGAGGAGCTCGCCGCCCTCGCCCTGTCGCTCAACCGCCTGGCCGAGACCGCCGAGGCGCAGTTCGCCGCGGTGCGGGCCGAGCGCGACCACCTGAAGGCGATCCTCGCCAGCATGGCGGAAGGGGTGCTGGTGGTCGGCGCCGACGGCCGCGCCCGCCTGGTCAACCAGGCCTTCCGCCAGATCTTCGACCTGCATGGCGAGGTCACCGGCCGGCCGGTCCTGGAGATCGTCCGCCAGCCCGGGCTCGCCCGCCTGGTCGAGGACACCCTCCGCCTCGGCGAGGGGCAGACCGGCTCGATCGAGATCCAGGCCCCGGAGCGCCGCACCTTGCTGCTCGCCAGCGCCGCGCTCTCCGGCGAGGGGGGCGCCGTGGTGGTGGCGCGCGACACCACCGAGCTGACCCGGGTGGCCGACATGCGGCGCGACTTCGTGGCCAACGTCTCCCACGAGCTCAAGACGCCGCTCGCCGCCATCCGCGGCTATGCCGAGACCCTGCGCGACGGCGCCCTCGAAGAGCCCCCCACGGCGCGCCGCTTCACCGACCGCATCCTGATCCAGTGCCGCCGGCTGCAGGCCCTGCTCGACGACCTCCTGACCCTGTCGCGTCTGGAGGCGGTCGCCGATCCGCAGGAGCGCGAGCCGGTCGATCTCCCCGCCGTGGCGCGGCGCGCCCTCGCCCTCGTCACCGCCGCGGCGCGCGAGAAGAGGGTGCGCCTGGAGATCGAGGAGAAGGCGGTGCCGCGCATCCCCGGCGAGGCCGACGCGCTCGAACGGATGCTCGTCAACCTGGTGGACAACGCCATCAAGTACAACCGCCCCGAAGGCCGCGTCACCGTCCGCCTCGCCCCCGAAGGCGGCCAGGTGCTCGTGGAGGTGGCGGACACCGGCATCGGCATCCCGCCGGAGTCGCTCTCCCGCATCTTCGAGCGCTT
>DATAHG010000854.1:0-6032 GCA_036263295.1 Thermoanaerobaculia bacterium
AAAAGCGATCGATCGCGGCGCGGCTGTCGCCGGGGCCGGTGGCGGCCACGGCGCCGAGGTCCAGGGCCAGCCGGCGGCGCTCTTCGAGCGGATCGATCACGATCACCGGGACGGCCGGGTGGAGGGCGCGCAGGACCAGCAGATGGAGGAGCCCCATGCTGCCGCCGCCGAGCACGGCGATGCAGCCGTCCGGCTGGGCGACCTCGGCGGTGCGGGCGTGGCGCAGGCCACGCAGGACGCAGGCGGCGGGCTCCAGGAAAAGGGCGGTCTCGTCCGCCATCCAGTCGGGCAGGCCGCAGGCGGCGAGGCGGACGGCGCGCTCGCGCACGATCAGGCGTTCGCTGAAGCCGCCCGGCGCCAGGAGGTTTTCCTTGAAGACCGGGCAGAGCGGCTCGCTGCCGCGCCGGCACCAGGCGCACTCGCCGCAGGACACGTGATGGGGGACCACGACCCGGTCGCCGGGCTCGAATCCGATGGCGCCGGGGCCGACCGCCTCGACCGTGCCGACCACCTCGTGGCCGAGGACCATCCCGGCCGGGGCGCCGCCGGAGCGCAGCTTGAACAGGTCGGTGCCGCACAGGCCGGCGATCCGCAGCCGCAGGAGCAGCTCTCCCGGCCCGGGCGCGGGCGCCGGGAGCTCCTCCAGGCGGACTCCGCCGTGGCCATCGCAGACGGCGGCGCGGGTGGTGAGGCTGGAGGAAGGGGCGGCGATCATGGCAGGGGGGAATCCTAGTGGGCCTGGGGTGTCGGGGCAAGGGCGCTCGGGAGAAGGGGCATCCAGAAGGGATCTTGCCCCATCGGTACGGAATCGAGATACCGCGGCTGGGAGCGCCGGCATCCTGCCGGCATAGGGAATCAATTGCCGGCGGGACGCCGGCGCTCCCCGCCGCGTTGAGCCCGGAGCAGCACCGGTCTCATTGCGCAATCAACCCTGAAACAGTTCCCGATTCGGTATCACTCCGGGCATGGATCAAGGCTACATTACCGGTCGAATCTCACTTGACTCGATTTATGGGCCTCAGGCGGGGGTAAGATCTGAGCCCATGAGTCGCCGCCGTGCCCCTCGCCGCGCCCGGCGCCTCCAGGTTCACTTCTGGAGGCAAGGGGAGTCGCACTCCTTTCCGGGCTACACCACGAATCTCTCGACCACCGGCATGTTCATCGCCACCAACAGCCCGCTTCCGTCGGGGACGCGGCTGCGGATCGAGGTTCTGGACCTCACCCGCAGCTTCATGCTGGAAGGCGTGGTGGCCCATGCCCGCAAGATCCGCGGCGAGCTGGCGCGGGTCGCTCAGTCAGGCATGGGGGTCCGCTTCCTGACGGTGGAGGAGCTGGTCCGCGAGCTGTTGCCGATCGCGCCGGGGCAGACCGAGGAGATCCCGGCCGGTCCGTCGGCCCAGGCCGAGGCTCCGGTCGAATATGAGGAGGTCGTCCTGCCGCCGAGCCCGCCGCCGGCGGCTCCGGCCGAGACCGTGCCTCCGGCTCCGCCCACTCGCATGGCCGCGCCCCGGCCTCCGGCTCCGCCGGTCCAGGCCACACCTCCGGCGGCGTCTCCTGCCCTGACCTCGCCGGGGAACCACTCCACCGGGCTCGGCCTTTACAGCGTCGAGTTCGCGAGCGTGCGCGATTTTCTGGAGGTGTTCCGGCGCGACATTCTGAACGGCGGGCTGTTCGTCCCGACCCGGTATCCGGCCCGCATCCAGGAGGTGGTGGAGGTCGATCTCCAGCCGCCGGAATTGATGGTGCCGCCGGTCCGGATGAAGGCGCGGGTGGTCCAGCGCTTCGCTCCTCATTCGGACGATCTCGACGGCACCAACCTGCTGTCGGGCATGGGGTTGGAGCTGCTCGACCTGCCGGTGGTGATCGAGAAGCTGCGCCCGATGGTGGCGCGGCTGGACCGCTGAGACTCGCTCCGACCGTCCTGCCTGATCCGGAGACGCCCCGCGGGGCGTCTCTACATTTGCGGCGCTGCCGGCGCCGGCGCGGTCGCCCCGGCCGCCGCCGGCTCGACCACCCGGGGGCTCATCGTGTCCGGGTCCGGCGGCCAGGGGACGAGGAGCCCCTCGCCGATCTTGGTCGCCACCGGCCGGCCGTAGAGGCGGTCCACCAGGTGCATGGCCGCCTCGTAGCTGCGGGCTCCCCCCTGAGAGGTCAGGATCTTCCCCTCGTCCACGAAGCTGACGTTCACCCGCAGGGTGACATTGGGGAAGGCCTGCGCGAAGCGCTGGTAGTCCTCGGGGCAGGTGGTGGCGGCCTCGCCTTCGAGCAGTCCCGCCTTGGCGATCACGAAAGACGCGTCGCAGAGGGCGAGGACATGGCGGGCCTGCCCTCCGACCTGCTTGACCCAATCGATCAGGGCCTGGTTCTGGAGGTCGCGGTCCATGCTGCCGCGGCCGCTCGGCACCACCAGGATGTCGATCTGCGGGGCGTTGGCGAAGGAGTACTGGGGGAGGATCCGCAGCCCTTCGGCCGTGGTCACGGGCTGGCCGTCCGCGGAGACGGTGAAGACCTCGATGCCGCGGTCGGTGTGGTAGGTCGTGTGCTGGAAGACATCGTAGGGGGCCGTCAGCTCGGTGCCGTAGACCCCGTCGACGATCAGGAAGCCGGCCCGCAGGGGGCGGTCCTGGGGGATCGGCCCCTCGGCGTTGGCGGTCACCGGCGCGTTTTCCGTGGGCTCGCCGGTCAGGTCGGTCCCGGCGGGCGAGGGGGCCGGCGCCGGGGCTGGAGTTGCCGGGGCTGCCGGGGCGGGAGCGGTGGTCCGGGAATCCGTCTCTTCCCGCTCGGACGGGCGGCAGGCCAGTCCGAGCAGCAGGAGGGGGATCAGGACGAAAGCGAGCGGTGACTTCGGCGTCAGGGCTGCGCGGAGCATGTGAGGTTACCTCCGAGGGTCGTGGAGTGAGGGGCCGTGAGGCCCCCGTCCTGACTAGCAAGAAGCCAGCCAGGGCACCTCTCGAGGGATGGCGTACAATAGCTCCGGAAACAGACTGTCCCGGCGGCGGGGACGTTCCCGCGGCCGTTTACAGGAGGTGTGAAAGTGCCCTATAGCCCTATGTTGGTCAAGCCGATGCGGGAAGAGCTGACGAGTGCTGGCGTTCAGGAGCTCCTGACCGCGCAAGACGTCGACAATTTCATGAACGAGAAGGACGGCACCGCGATGCTGGTCATCAACTCGGTCTGCGGATGCGCGGCGGGCATGGCCCGTCCGGGCGTGCGCGCGGCGCTGCAGAACGAGCGCCGGCCCGACCGGGTCGCCACGGTGTTCGCCGGGCAGGACCTCGAGGCCACGGCCCGGGCCCGCGCCTATTTCCCCGACATCCCGCCGAGCAGCCCGGCGATCGCCTTCTTCAAGGACGGCGAGCTGGTGTCCTTCGTGCCGCGCCACCGTATCGAGGGGCGCAATGCCCAGATGGTGGCCGACGACCTCCGGGCGGTGTTCGACGAGCACTGCGCGGTCGGGGCGACCCAGGCCTGATCGGCCTGAACCAGAAGGAGACGCGGGATGGGAACCTTCCATCAGAACAAGGGCGAGCTCCACGGCATCACGGTGATCGTGGACACCGACGGCCCCGAGATCTTCGTGGGCCGGTGTGACGACGTAACCGACCGCGGGGTGATCCTCTTCAACGTGGACGTGCATCGCGACGGCGAGGGGGGCCGCTCCAAGGAAGAGTACGTGAAGCGCGCCTCCCAGCTCGGCGTGTGGAAGAAGTTCGACCATCTCGTGGTTCCCAACGAGCGGGTGGTGTCGATCCGCCGGCTCGGCGAGATCTGACGCCACCCGGCGGCGGATCTTCCGGACGGGCTCCGGATCGATAGAATGGGGGCCGGAGAGGAGACCTCGATGGCCCCCAACTGGATTTTCCTCGGCGCCCTCTGTGGCGCCATCGCCGTGATGGCGGGCGCCTTCGGCGCCCATGCCCTGCGCGAGCGCCTCGGTCCCCGCGAGCTGGAGCTCTGGGAGACCGCGGCCCGCTACCTGATGTATGGCGGCCTGGCCCAGGTGCTGGTCGGCCTGTTCCAGTTTCAACTTGCGGTGCAGCGCTCCCTGCGGCCCGGGCTCGGCCCGGCCGGCTGGTGCCTTTTCCTCGGCAGCCTGATTTTCAGCGGCACGGTGGCGGCTCTGGCTCTCGGCGGGCCGCGCTGGCTCGGGGCGGTGACCCCGCTCGGCGGCACTCTGTTGATTGCCGGGCTCCTGCTGTTCGCCTGGGCCGCCTTGCACCCTTGACTCTGTTTCTCTGAACCGAATCCGCAGATCTACCAGGAGAACCCTGATGTCGCATGCGATTTTTCCCCTCGCCGCCCCGGCCAATGAGCCGGTCCGCTCGTACGCTCCGGGATCGCCGGAGAGGAAGACCCTGAAGAAGCGGATCGACGAGATGCTCGGCGAGCAGATCGAGATCCCGGTGATCATCGGCGGCCGCGAGATCCGCACGGGCGAGCTGGCGAACGCCGTCTGTCCGCACGACCATGGCCATGTGCTCGCCAAGTATCACCAGGCCGGCGCCGCCGAGGTGACGCTGGCGGCCGAGGCCGCGAAGAAG
Source organism: Thermoanaerobaculia bacterium (assembly GCA_036263295.1). GTDB lineage: Bacteria > Acidobacteriota > Thermoanaerobaculia > Multivoradales > UBA5704 > DATAHG01. Next base: position 4,542 of record DATAHG010000854.1, read on the forward strand.
GCCTGGAAGGACTGGTCCGAGATGCCGTGGGAGGACCGCGCCGCGGTCCTGCTGCGCGCCGCCGACCTCCTGGCCGGCCCGTGGCGCGCGACCATGAACGCCGCCACCATGCTCAACCAGTCGAAGACCGTGTTCCAGGCCGAGATCGACTCGGCTTGCGAAATGATCGATTTCTGGCGCTTCAATCCGTATTTCATGCGGCAGATCTACACCGACCAGCCGTGGTCCTCGGCCGGGGTGTGGAACCGCGTCGAATACCGGGCGCTCGAAGGGTTCGTGTTCGCGGTCTCGCCGTTCAATTTCACCTCGATCGGCGGCAACCTGCCGACCTCGCCGGCCCTGATGGGCAACACGGTGCTCTGGAAGCCGGCCTCGACCGCGGTGCTGTCGGGCTACTACATCATGAAGGTCCTGCAGGCCGCGGGTCTGCCGGACGGCGTGATCAATTTCCTCCCCGGCAAGGCGAGCCAGGTGGGCGATCCGGTGCTGGCGCATCCGGATTTCGCGGGCATCCACTTCACCGGCTCGACGCCGGTGTTCCACCAGATGTGGAAGACGATCGGCGCGAACATGTCGATTTACAAGACCTATCCGCGGATCGTCGGCGAGACCGGCGGCAAGAACTTCGTGTTCGCCCATCCGTCGGCGGACGTGGCGGCCTATGTGACCGCTCTGGTGCGCGGCTCGTTCGAATACCAGGGGCAGAAGTGCTCGGCGGGCTCGCGGGCCTATGTGCCGAGCTCGCTCTGGCCGCGGGTCAAGGAGATGCTGGCCGAGCAGGTCAAGCAGATCGACATGGGCACGCCGGTGGACTTCCGCAACTTCATGGCGGCAGTGATCGACAAGAACTCTTTCGATCGGATCATGCGCTACATCGATTTCGCCAAGGATTCGAACGATGCGGAGATCCTGGTCGGCGGCAAGGGGGACGACTCCAAGGGTTATTTCATCGAGCCCACCGTGGTCGTCACCACCGATCCGCGCTTCAAGCTGATGGAGGAGGAGATCTTCGGCCCGGTCCTCACGGTCTACGTGTATGACGACGCCGACCTCGCGAAGACGGTCGAGCTGGTGGACACCACCAGCCCGTACGCGCTGACCGGCGCGATTTTCGCCGAGGACCGCAAGGTGATCGGCGAGCTCACCACGGCCCTGCGGCACGCGGCCGGGAACTTCTACATCAACGACAAATCGACCGGCGCGGTGGTCGGCCAGCAGCCGTTCGGCGGCGCGCGGGCTTCGGGCACCAATGACAAGGCCGGCTCGATGGCGAACCTGATGCGCTGGACGTCGATCCGGGCGATCAAGGAGAACTTCGTGCCGCCGACCGACTTCCGCTATCCGCACATGGAAGAGAAATGAGCGGCGAGCCTACTCACCCCCGGCGGGCGGAGCCCCACCCGTGATCCGCGCGATCGCGGCCGCCTACCGGGGGGCATTCTCCGGCCTCAACCGCCAGGTCTGGCTGCTGGCGTTCGCCAGTCTGATCAA
>DATAHG010000855.1:0-2286 GCA_036263295.1 Thermoanaerobaculia bacterium
GCCGCCGTACTCGTCGATCCGGCGGATGTAGTCGAAGGCGCCGTCCACCATGCGGCGCGTCATCTCCTCGATGAACCAGCTCCCGCCGAGCGGATCGACCGTGTTGATGACCCCGGACTCGTGGGCGATGATCTGCTGGGTCCGCAGAGCGATGCGGGCGTTCTCCTCGGTCGGCAGGGCGAGGGTCTCATCGAGCGCGTTGGTGTGCAGCGACTGGGTGCCGCCGAGCACCGCGGCGAGCGCCTGGATGGTGGTCCGCACCACGTTGTTGTAGGGCTGCTGGGCGGTCAGCGAGCAGCCGGCGGTCTGGGTGTGGAACCGCAGCATCCACGAGCGCGGGTTCTTGGCGCCGTAGCGGTCGCGCATCACGGTCGCCCAGATCTGGCGGGCGGCGCGGAACTTGGCGATCTCCTCGAAGAAGTCGTTGTGGCTGTTGAAGAAGAAGGAGAGCCGCGGCGCGAACTCGTCCACGTCCAGCCCGGCGCGCACGCCGTACTCGACGTACTCCAAGCCGTCGCGCAGGGTGAAGGCGAGCTCCTGGAGGGCGGTCGAGCCGGCCTCGCGGATGTGGTAGCCCGAGATCGAGATCGTGTTCCAGCGCGGCACGTGCTCTGCCGCGAACGCGAACTGGTCGGTGATCAGCCGCATCGAGGGGCGCGGCGGATAGATGTACTCCTTCTGGGCGATGTACTCCTTGAGGATGTCATTCTGGAGCGTGCCCGAGACCTGCTTCTTGATGTCCACGCCCTGCTTCTCGGCCACCGCCAGATACATCGCGAAAAGGATCGGCGCGGTCGAGTTGATCGTCATGGAGGTGGTGACCTCGCCGAGCGGGATGCCGTCGAAGAGGATCTCCATGTCGGCCAGGGTATCGACGGTCACGCCGCACTTGCCGACCTCGCCGGTAGACATCTTGTGGTCGGAGTCGTAGCCGTAGAGGGTCGGCAGGTGGAAGGCCACCGAGAGGCCGGTCTGCCCCTGCGAGAGGAGGTACTTGAAGCGCTGGTTGGTGTCGGCGGCGGTGCCGAAGCCGGCGAACTGCCGCATGGTCCAGAGCTTGCCGCGATAGCCCGTGGGGTGGATGCCGCGGGTGTAGGGGAACTCGCCCGGGATGCCGATGGCGCCGCGCGGGTCGATGTCGGCCACCTGCTCGGGGGTGACGAGGTGCGGCACCTCCATGCCGGAGACCGTGGTGAAGTCCTTCTTCCAGAACGGGTTCTGGGACTCGGACTTGGCGCGGGCGGCCTCCCAGCGCTGGCGCGCCTCGGCCATCGTCTCCACGGCATCTTCCTTATACGCCGAGGCGTCGCTCGCCTTCGACGGCGTCTCGCGGGTCTCCTGGGTCAGGAGACTCGGCTCTTGATCCTTGATGGCCATGACGGCTCCTTTCGAGCAGGGGCTGATCGATCCAGCGCAGTCCGGCGCAAGGCCGGCGCCGGGCGCTCAAAGTATAGTCGATGCAAAGCCCCGGATCGGATCAAAGTGCGTACACATCTGTTGACACCTCTTCCCCGAGGGGGCTAACCTGAACGCATGAAAGTCGCAGGGATCCGGGAGGTCCGAGCTCAGGCCGCCGCTCTGCTCGGCGGTACCGAGCCCGTCCTCGTGACGCGGCACGGCAAAGTCTCCGGTCTGTACCTGCCTCTCGAAGAGCCGGACCGTCTACCCGAGGACCTCCGTCACGAGTTGATCGAGGTCATCGGCCGGCACCTCTCCGCCCTTCTGGATTCCCAGGGCGTCACCGAAGAAGAGGTCCTCGAGGACTTCCGTGCCGCCCGCCGGCGTGATCGCTGACGCCAACGTTCTCCTCTCCGCAGTCATGGGAAAGGCCGCCCGCAGGGTTTTCACCAGCCCGGGTCTGGCCGTGCATTCGACACTCTTCAATGCCGGGGAGGTCGAGAGGTATTTCCCCACTCTGGCGGAGAAGTTCCATCTCCCTCTCGCACTGATGGAGCTGGAATGGAAGCTCCTGCCGCTCCGGCTCCACCCCCTGGAGACCTACCGGGAGCACCTGGACTGGGCGCTTTCCCTTCTGATTCACCGGGACGCCGATGATGCCCACCCTCTGGCTCTCGCCCGGACACTCGGCCTGCCGATCTGGTCGAACGACCGGGACCTGCAAGGCCTGGAGGTCGAGTGCCTGCCAACGGCAAGACTGCTGGCCTCTCTGGAGAGAGAAGGAAAGCTTCGCGAATAAAGCCGCACCGATTCCGGTTAAACTCCTGGAACCTGCGGCGGAAGGTCCGCTGCCCCTCGAACCTTGTCCCCCGGCGGCGACTTTTGGGG
>DATAHG010000856.1:0-6616 GCA_036263295.1 Thermoanaerobaculia bacterium
GTTCCGCCCAGAAGGAAGAGCCCCACCAGGGCGGCCGCCGCGAGCCGCCAGCGCCGCCGCCGGGGCTTGCCGCGGATCCAGGCGAGCCGCTCGACGGCCGCGGCGGCCGTGGGCCGGGCCTCCGGGGCCAGGGCCTTGAGCTGCCGGAGGAGGGTGGCGAGATCGCTGTCGCGGACTCCCTCGACGGGCAGGGTGTCGCCCTCGGCGGCCTTGACCAGCAGGAGGTGCTTCGACAGGCCGGGCTCGTAAGGCGGCCGGCCGGTGAACAGCTCCTGGAGCAGGAGGCCCAGGGAGTAGGCGTCGCTCGCCGCGGTGGCCGGCTCGCCGCGCGCCTGCTCGGGGCTCATGTTGGCCGGAGTGCCGATCAGGGCGCCCAGCTCCGTATGGCTCGTCTGGGAGGGCATCCACCACGAGGCATCGGCCGGCAGGTCCGGCAACGGCTCGGGCAGGGAGCCGCCGGCAAGGTCGGAGGCAGGGTCGGCCGAGGCGTCCTCCGACTCCAGGCGGGCGAGGCCGAAATCCAGCACCTTGGCCACACCGTTGTCCGCGACCATGACATTGGCGAGCTTGAGGTCGCGATGGATGATGCCTTTTTGATGGGCCGCCTCCAGGGCTCGGGCGACCGCCTCGGCCATGGCGAGCCGGGCGCCGCGGTCGATCCCCTCCCGCAGGGCCTGGCGCAGGGTGCGTCCGCGGATCAGCTCCAGGACCAGGAAATCGCCCCTCGGGTCCTCCAGATACCCATGGATGCGGCAGATGTTGGGGTGGTCGAGCTGGGAGAGGAGGCGGGCCTCGACGAGGAAGCGGGCTCGGGCCCGGGCGTCCAACCGGTCGCTGCGGATGGCCTTCAGGGCGACCGGGCGCTCCAGCTTTTCGTCAAAGCCGACATAGACGGCACCCATGCCTCCTTCGGCAAGGTGGCTGTCGATGCGGATGTGACCGATCTTGTCTCCCGGCTGGATCATGGCAAAGGTCCTTGGGTGGGGTGCCCGTGCTTGCGGCGATGATCAGGCTGTGGCCGCACAGGTTGGAAGAGCTACAGACCGTGCCGGCGGCAGAGCGTTTCGAACGCGGCGTCTTTCCAGCCGCGGTCCCGGAGGGATTTGACCAGCGGGCGGGCGTCGCCGGTGCGGCCGAGGCCGAGGAGGGCTCGGGCGCGCGCGGCGAGGAGGACCAGGTTCTCCGGCTCGGCGGCGAGGCGGCTCCCGGTAATGTCGAGGACACGCAGGTCGAGCGCCCGGGCCGCGGCGGTGTGCCCGTGCCGGCGGTCGTGCTCGGCCAGCAGGGAGAGCGTCTTCAGGAGCACCGGATGGCCGGGCTCCAGGGTCCTTTCGTCAATGGCGAGAGAGCGCTCCAGGTGGCGGCGGGCGGTGGCGGCGTCGCCGAGGTCCGAGAGGGTGAGGCCGAGGTTCAACAAGGTCCGGGCCAGCTCCGGGTGCTCGGGGCCGTAGACCTTCTCGCGGTCGGCAGCCACCCGCTCCAGGAGCCGCACTCCCTCGGCCTCCGTATCCTTGCGCGCGATCAGCACGAGGGCCAGCGCCTCGCGGCTCCCGGTGAGGTCGGGATCGTCCTCCGGAAGGGCGGCCTCGCGGATCGCCAGGGCCCGGCGGAGGAGCTGCCGGGCCTCATCGATCCGGGCGCGCTGCAAGGCGAGACCCGACAGGTTGTGCAGGACCTGGGCAACTCGCGGGTCACGGTCCCCCCACAGGCGTTCCCGCAGCGCCAGGGAACGGCGCAGGAGCAGCTCGGCCTCGCCGGAGTGGCCCTGGGTCGCGAGTGTCGTGCCCAGGGCATTGAGAAGGTCGGCCACCTCGGGGCTGTCGCGGCCGAGCCGCGCCTCGCGGATCGCGAGCGCCCGGCGCAACGGCGGCACGGCGTCGCCCTTGCCGGAAAGGCGCGCCAACGCGCCGAGCCGGGCGAGGGTTTCGGCGACTTCCAGATGCTCGCGGCCATGCAGCCGCTCGCGGATGGCGAGGGCCTCCTCCAGCAGAGGCCTGGCCTCCTCGAAAAGACCGAGATCGGTGTGGATGCCGCCCAGGGTGTCGAGGAGCTGAGCCCGCAGGAGCGGCTGGTCCTGGAGATCCTTGCCGAGGCGCTCGGTGCCGCGCCGCAGGAGCTCCCGGGCGTCCGGCAGGTCTCCCCGGGCCTGCCGCGGGTTCGACGCCTGGAACAGATCCTCCAGGAACCGCGCCACCGCGTCAGCCCGCACGGCTTCCTGCTGCGCCGCGTTGCGGGCCTCCACAGCGAGCTGCCGCTCCCGCCGCAGGTCGAGGGTGTATTTGATCACGCCCAGGACGAGAAGCACCGCCAGGGCCGCGGCCAGCAGCCGCCAGCGCAGGCGGCTCGGCTTGCCGCGGGTCCAGGCGAGCCGCGCGGCGGCCTCGGCGAGGGTCGGGCGGGCCTCCGGGGCCAGCGCCTTGAGCCGCCGGATCAACGCGGCAAGGTCCGGGTCGCGGATTTTGCCGACCGGCAAGGTGTCGCCGTCCGCGGCCTTGACCAGCAAGAGGGACGGGGAGAGACCCGCTTCGTAGGGCGGCCTGCCGGTGAACAGCTCCTGGAGCAGAAGCCCCAGGGCGTAGGCGTCGCTGGCCGCGGTGGCCGGCTTGCCGCGCGCCTGCTCGGGGCTCATGTTGGCCGGCGTGCCCACCAGGGCACCCAGCTCGGTGCCGGCCCCCTGCGAAGGCATCCACCACGAAGCCCCGGCCGGCGGCGGGTGCGGGAGCTCGGCCGCGGACACGGGACCGCTCTCCTCCGCGGCGTTCTCTTCCCAAGCGCCTTCCGCCTCTGAGCGGGCGAGGCCGAAGTCGAGCACCTTGGCCGTGCCATCCTCCGTGACCATGACGTTGTCGAGCTTGAGGTCGCGGTGGACGATGCCCTTTTCATGGGCCGCCTCCAGGGCTCGGGCAATGGCCTCGGCGACCGCGAGGCGGGCGGCGGGATCGATCCCCTCTTTCAGGGCCTGGCGCAGGGTGCGTCCGCGGATCAGCTCGAGGACCAGGAAATCGCCCCCTGGGTCTTCCTGATACCCGTGGATGCGGCAGATGTTGGGATGGTCGAGCTGGGAGAGGAGCCGGGCTTCGACCAGGAAACGGGACCGCGACCTGGCGTCCAGCCGGTCGCTGCGGATGGCCTTCAAGGCGACCGGGCGCTCCAGCTTTTCGTCGAAGCCGACGTAAACGGCCCCCATGCCCCCTTCGGCGAGGTGGCTTTCGATGCGGATGTGGCCGATCCGGCCTCCCGGCTGGATCATGACGCGAGCCTCTGGGCGACCGCCCGGAATTCCTCTTCCACCTGGGCCAGCCGTGGAGCACAGGCCACCAGCTCGCCCTGGCGCGCCAGCCGGGCGAGCTCGCCGGCGCACCGCGCCAGATCCGCGGCGCCGAGGATCGCCGCGCTGCCGGCGAGCCCATGAGCGGCCGCGGCCACGGTGGCGCCGTCCCCCTGGGGAAGGGCGCGCTGCAGGGCCGCCAGATCTGTCTCTCCCTGCAGGAGGAAGGCCTCCACCACCTCGGCCAGGAGCGGTTGCCCGGTCTTGCTCCCCAGAGCCTTCAGGGCGGCGAGCCGGTCGTCGAGGGAGTCGGCGGCGGGCGCGGGCTCCTCCCCGGCCTCGATCCCTGTCCAGAGATCGAGCGCGGCGGCGAGCTCGGCGGTACGGAAGGGCTTGGGCAGGAAGCCGTCCATCCCCGCCGCGAAGCACTGCGCGCGTTCCGCCTCGGACGTGTGGGCGGAGAGGGCGATGACCGGAGTCCGGGCAGTCCCATCCCCTCCTCCAGCCGCCTCCTGCCGGCGCAGCCGGCGGCAGGTCTCGAAGCCATCGAGGCCGACCATTTCGAGATCCAGCAGCACGGCGGCGCAAGGCTTCTGGGCCAGGAAGGCCAGCGCCTCTTCGCCGCTCTCCACCGCCTCGGCCGTGTACCCGAGCCGGCGGAGCAGGGCGAGGGCGACGGAGCGGTTGGCCGCACGGTCGTCCACCACCAGGATCCGCCGCCCGTGCCGGGCCAGCCGCCGCGCCTCGGCGTCGCCGGCCGGCATTGCCGGCATCGCGGGGATCGCGCTCGGCGGAGTGCCGCCGCGCGCCGCCACCAGGGGCACCCGGAACCAGAACGTCGAGCCGGCTCCGTGCGTGCTGTGGAATCCGATCTCTCCTCCCATCAGCTCGACGATGTTCCGGCAGATGACCAGTCCCAGGCCGGTCCCTCCGAAGGCGTACGAGGCGGAGCTCTGCCCCTGCACGAACGGTTGGAAGAGGCGCTCCTGCACCTCCGGCCGGATCCCCACCCCGGTGTCGCTCACCGCGCAGCGGATCGCCGGGGTCTCCCCCGCGAGCGGCTCGGCCGTGACGGTCACCGTGCCTTTGCGGGTGAACCGGATGCCGTTGCCGACCAGGTTCAGGAGGATCTGCCGCAGGCGCACCGGATCGCTGTAGAGGTCGTCCGGCAACGCGGGGTCGACGCGCAGCCGCAGCTCGACTTCCCGTTCCGCGGCCTGAGGTCCGAGGAGCCGCAGGACGTCCCCGGCCAGCCCACGGAAGGAGAAGTCCCGCGGACGGAGCAGCAGACGCCCGGCTTCGAGGCGCGAGAGGTCGAGGATGTCGTTGACCAGGTCGAGGAGCGCCTCGGAGGAGGCGCGGATCACCTCCACCTGCTCGCGCTGGACGGCCGTGAGCTGGCTGGGCAGCAGCAGCTCGGCCATGCCGAGCACCCCGTTCATGGGCGTGCGGATCTCGTGGCTGACATGGGAGAGGAGCTGCCCCTTGGCGTGGTCCGCGGCGCGCGCTTCCTGCTCGGCCTGCCTGCGCTGCCGCAGCTCGCGGTCGAGAGCGGTCCAGAAGCGGCGGCGCAGCCACAGGCTGCCGCCGGCCGACGCCGCCAGGACGCCCAGCAGCGCGAGGCGGAGAGGCGTCGGGGTCAGCGGATAGGTGAGGACGAAGGAGCCGAGCCCTGCCAGGAAGATCCCGCCGTTGAGGAGCCCGAGGCGCTCGAGCTGCCGGATCCGCTCCCCGGCCGCATCTGGAGTCACTTGCGCTCCGGCGTGACCAGCCCCAGCCGCATGGCCTGGAGGGCCGCCTCGACGCGGTTGCTGACGCCGAGCTTGTCGAGGACGTGGCTCACGTGGGTGCGCACCGTCACCTCGGCGATCGCAAGCTTCCCGGCGATCCGGCGATTGCTCCATCCGCTCGCCAGCAGATTCAGCACCTCGCTTTCCCGGCCGGTGAGCAGATTCCGGGTCTGGGCGACGGGCAGGGGCGTCTGCAGGCGGGCCAGCAGCTTGCGGGTGAGCCCCGGCGGCAGCCAGGCCTCGCCGCGGGAGACCTCCCGGATGGCTTCGAGGAATTCCTGCCGCTGAGAGGTCTTGGCGAGATATCCCAAAGCCCCCGCCTGGATCGCCGGCAGGACCTCCGCTTCCATGTCCGCGCCGGTCAGGACCACGATGCCGACCGAGGGCTGGGCCGCGAGGATCCGGCGGATCGCTTCGACGCCGTCGATCTCGGGGAGGTCGAGGTCCATGAGGACCACCTGGGGAGCGCAGCGGGCGGCCTCCTCCACGGCTTGCCGCCCATCGCCCGCCTCTCCCACCACCGCGATGTCGTCCGCGTCCTCCAGCAACGCACAAACACCCTTGCGCACGACAAAGTGATCATCGACTACCAGAACTTTGATCGGATTGTTCACTCCCACCCCGCTAGAAACCTGTCCCGTCAAGGCTGAATCTGCGCACAGCTATTCCTATACAACGGAAGCATCGCTGAGTCTACCGACGATGCCCCTCAAATGGAATTGAGGGAATGCTGATCTCTATGTGCTTTACGTTGCGCCGATCGGGAAGGATGGGAGGGGGGAGGAAATACCCGGGAGGGGAATGAACAGCCGGGCGCCAGGCGATGCGATCCGCCCGGCTACGGCCGTCGGCTCCGGATCTGAAGCTCTACAGAGACAAGTACACGGAAAACGAGATCACATTACCGTTCCGAACGACTCGCCTGGCACCTCGTGGGCTGGCCGTGGGCTGGGCTGGGCGGGGAGCTCGGGGTCAACCGTCCAATCTCTGGAGGGTTGGCTATTGACTCTGCACCAACTGGAGCCGGGCGATCTCCACAAGGCGAAGGGTGCGGGCTCCTGGGAATCGGACTGTGCCTTCACCTGTGGCGACAATTCGTGCTTGGGTGCCTGCACGCTCAATTGCAGTTGGCTCTGTAAGGAGGAGTAAACGCTCTGCCCTTTGTTCAGGACCGGGGTGCCGAACGCGGTACAAGCCTCAACGCAGAGGCGGACACCGCGTTCGGCCCTAGAGGGACGAGCTCCGTCGTGGAGTCTCTCGATGCGCCCTGAGTCATGTCCTCGACGTACTTCAGAGATCCCGGTGTTTTGTACTTCTCCCGATATGCCTGGTCCACCGCCTCTTTGAGCCGCTCACTCCGGGTTCGGACGGCCCGTACGGCGATTTCCTGGCTGGCAATCTGAATGGCTCCGCGAGGCTCTGCCTGAAACGTCCGGTACCAACTGCGAGGTTTGAGGCTCCAAGAGCGCACGAACACACGGCCTTCGACGACCACCGCCCAGATCCCGATAAATCGGTGGGGCTGTGTCCCCGCGCGAATAGCAAGAATCTTGCTGCT
>DATAHG010000857.1:0-5540 GCA_036263295.1 Thermoanaerobaculia bacterium
AACACTTTATCGAATGCCATGCGGGCCGCATCATATAGCAGGCGGCAGGACCGGACTTTGCAGGATGAAATAGACTTTCCCGCGGCGCTCCGGAGCGATACGGCGCAATCAAGGACTGTCGTTTCATAGAACAGCGGAGGAGATCCTGCATGAGCGGCGGAGAGGGACTCGCCCAGGGCCAGAAGGAGCGCCGAGGCCAACAGCACCCCTGCCCGATCGTGGCGATCGGGGCCTCGGCCGGGGGGCTCGTCGAGCTGCGGAAGTTCTTCTCCCGCATGGCGCCGGACAGCGGCATGGCATTCGTGCTGATCCAGCACCTGTCGCCGCACCACGAGACCCTCATGCCGGAGCTTCTCGCGAAGGATACGGCGATGCCGGTCCAGCTCGTCCTTGACGAGACCGTGATCGAGACCGACCACGTCTATGTCACGCCGCCGAGCTCGCTGCTGACGATCGAGGATTGCGTGCTGCGGGTCAGCCAGGCGAGCCGGCCCTACGGCCGCCGCACCCCGATCGACAGCTTCTTCCGGTCGCTCGCCGAGGACCAGGGGGACGACGCGGTTGCCATCGTCCTGTCGGGGCACGGGACGGACGGCGCGCTCGGCGCCCAGGCGATCAAGGAGCACGGCGGGCTGGTCCTGGTCCAGGATCCGGGCTCTACCCGTTTCGACGGCATGCCGCGCAGCGCCGTCGCGACCGGAGTGGCCGACCTGGTGCTGGCGGTGGAGGACATGCCGGCCCGGCTCCTGGAGCACCGGGCCCGGGTCCAGGGGAGCTACAAGACCATCGAGGGGTTCCGCGAGGACATCGGGGCGCACCTGGGCCGCATCTGCGCCCACCTGCGCCGCCGGACCGGCAACGACTTCAGCCAATACAAGCAGAGCACTCTGGTCCGGCGCATCCGGCGACGCATGCATGAGTTGCGGGACGAGTCGGTCGCCGCCTATCTCGACCGTCTCCGCCAGGATCCCAAGGAGATCGACCAGCTCTTCCAGGACCTCCTGATCGGGGTCACGCACTTCTTCCGCGACCCCGAGACGTTCGAGCTCCTCGCCCGCAAGGTAGTCCCGCGCCTGTTCCAGCGTGATCCCGAGGAGTCGGTCCGGGTCTGGGTGGCGGGCTGCGCGACCGGGGAGGAGGCGTACTCGCTGGCCATCCTGCTGCGCGAGCACGCCCTGACCCTGGAGAACCCGCCGGCGATCCAGATCTTCGCCACCGACATCGACGAGCCGGCTCTGGAGACCGCCCGCCAGGCTCTCTATCCGGAGGCGATCGCGAGCCAGATCTCCCCCGAGCGGCTGGAACGCTTCTTTGTCCGCCACGGCAACATGTACCAGGTCGCCAAGGAGCTGCGGGAGATCTGCCTCTTCTCGGCCCACAACCTGATCACCGATCCGCCGTTCTCCCGTCTCGACCTGCTGTCCTGCCGCAACGTCCTGATCTACCTGGAGAGCGATCTCCAGAAGAAGCTGATGCCGCTCTGCCACTATGCCCTGCGCAAGGGCGGCTTCCTGTGGCTCGGGCCGTCGGAGAGCATCGCGAGCCATCCCGAGCTGTTCCGCACGGTCGACAAGAAGCACCGGGTCTTCCAGCGCCGGGAGGCGCTCATCCGCCCTCCGCTCAGCCTCACCCTGGTCGGGCGGAGCCGCCCTTCGCCGGCCCGCTCGTTCCTGGAGGAGAGGCGCCCGCCGGCCGGGGAGCAGGAGGTCGCCCAGGCGTTCGAGCGCATTCTCCTGCAGAGCTACGCGCCGCCCTGCGTGATCGTCAACGAGGGGGGAGAAGTCGTCTATTTTTCGCCGCGCACCGGCCAGTTCCTGGAGCCGCCCGCCGGCCGGCCCTCGCTCAACCTGCTCGACATGGTCCGCAAGGGGCTGCGGCTCGACCTGCGCACCGCCCTGCACCGGGCGGCGATCTCGCGCGAGGCCGCGCAGCAGGACGACATCCGTTTCGAGTCCGAAGGTCAGGCGATGCGGCTCAACCTGATCGTCCGCCCCCTGGTCGAGCTGGGGGAGGACTCCGGCCTGTTCATGGTGATCTTCCAGGAGATCCCGCCGGCCCGCCGGCCGGAGCCGCCGCCGGTGATCGCCTCCGGCGGCTCGGGGATGCCGCAGGAGAGCGCCCTGGACTTCCAGGGGGACCTGATCCGCCGGCTGGAAGCCGAGCTGAGGAGCACCCGGGACCACCTCCAGGCGACCCTGGAGGAGCTGGAGAGCTCGAACGAGGAGCTGGTCTCCTCCAACGAGGAGCTGCTCTCGATCAACGAGGAGCTGCAGTCGTCCAACGAGGAGCTGCAGACCTCGAAGGAGGAGCTGCAGTCGGTCAACGAAGAGCTGGAGACGGTCAACGCCGAGCTCAAAAAGAAGATCGAGGAGCTGCACCGGGCCCACAGCGATCTCCAGAACCTCTTCGAGAGCACCCAGATCGCCACCATCTTCGTGGACCGCGAGCTGCGCATCAAACGGTTCACCCCGGCGGCGACCGAAGTCTTCCGTCTGATCGACGGAGACCTCGGCCGGCCGATCACCGACATCGCGCCGCGCTTCGGCGGCGGCGATCTCGTCCCGGACATCAAGGACGTCCTGCGCACGCTCGGCACCCGCGAGAGGCAGGTGCGCCTGACCGCCGACGGGGCGTGGTACAAGCTGCGGATCCTGCCTTACCGCACGGTCGACAACGTCATCGACGGGGTCGTCATGACGTTCGTCAACGTCACCGACCTCAAGCAGGCGCAGAGCAAGAGCGCCCTGCTGGCCGCCATCGTCGAATCCTCCCAGGACGCCATCTACAGCCGCGACCTCGACGGCGCGGTGACGAGCTGGAACGCCGGGGCGGAAAAGATGTTCGGCTACACCGCCCAGGAGGCGATCGGCGGCTCGTTGCCGACCCTGGTGCCGGAGGACCGCCTGGCCGAGGTCCACGAGGTCCTCGACCGCCTCCGGCGCGGGCAGCGCACCGATTCATTCGAGACCCTGCGCGTGCGCAAGGACGGCTCGCCGGTCTTTGTCCAGGTCAACCATTCGGCCGTCCTCGACGACGCCGGCGAGGTGACCGCCTTTTCGGTCATCGCCCGCGACATCGGCGAGCGGCTGCGGGCCCGCGAGGAGCTGCGGCGCAGCGAAGAGCGCTACCGCTCCCTGGTGGCGGCCATGACCTCGGTGGTCTGGGCGACCGACGCGAGCGGCAGCTTCGTCGTCCCCCAACTCGCCTGGGAGAGCTACACCGGCCAGAGCTGGCGTGAGCACCAGGGGTGGGGGTGGGCCGAGGCGATCCATCCGGACGACCGGGAGCGGATCAAGAGCGTCTGGGCGGCGGCTCTGGCCTCGCGCTCGCCCTACCACTCCGAGAGCCGGCTGTGGCACGCGGCGAGCGGGCGCTACCGTCACTGCGACACCCGCGCCGTGCCATTGCTCAATCCGGACGGCACGTTGCGTGAGTGGGTCGGGACGATCTCGGACGTCGACGACCAGAAGCGGGCCGAGGAGGAGATCCAGGACTCCGGCCGGCGCAAGGACAATTTTCTGGCCATGCTCGGACACGAGCTGCGCAACCCGCTCGGGCCGATCCGCAACAGCCTGCATATCCTGGGGCTCTCCGAAGCCAACGAGAGCCAGGTCCGGCGGGCGCGCGAGACGATCGAGCGCCAGGTGCTCCACCTCACCCGGATCGTCGACGATCTCCTCGATATCGCCCGCATCTCCCAGGGCAAGATCCTGCTGCGCAAGCAGGCCCTGGACCTCGCCGAGCTGGTGCGCGCCACCGCCGAAGACCACCGCGGGCCGCTGGAGCGCTCGGGCCTGCGGCTGGAGGTCGACGTGGCGTCCCCGGTCCGGGTGATCGGCGATCCCACCCGGCTGTCGCAGGCGCTCGGCAATGTCCTGCACAACGCCGGCAAGTTCACCCACGGGGGCGGCACCGTCACCGTCCGGCTATGCTCCGATCGCGAGGAAGGCACGGCGGAGATCCGGGTGCGGGATACCGGGATCGGCATCCGCCCCGAGGTGCTGGAGCTCCTGTTCGTGCCGTTCAGCCAGGCCGGCCGCTCCGGCGACCATAGTGGGCTCGGCATCGGCCTCGCGCTGGTCAAGACCCTGATCGAGATGCACGGCGGGGCGGTGGAGGCCCACAGCGAAGGGGAGGGTCGGGGGGCGGAGATCGTCCTGCGCCTTCCCCTGGGAGTCGGGGAGGTCTCACTCCCTCCGCCGGTGCCGGAGGTGCCCGAGCGGCCGATTCACATCGTCCGTTGCCTGCTGATCGAGGACAACGTGGACGCCGCCGAGAGCCTCGGCATGCTGCTGGAGCTCGCCGGGCACGAGATCTCGATCGCCCACGACGGCCCCGCCGGCCTCGCCGAAGCCCGGCGGTTCCGGCCCGACGTGATCCTCTGCGACATCGGTCTGCCGGGCACGATGGACGGCTATGACGTGGCGCGGGCGATCCGGTCCGACCCGGGCGTCGCTTTTGCTTACCTCATCGCGCTGACCGGTTATGGCCAGGAAGAAGACCAGAGGCGCGCCCACGACGCGGGGTTCGATACCCATCTGACCAAGCCGGCCGATCCGGAGGTGTTGCGGCGTCTGCTGTCCAGCCTCCCGGAAAGGCCGGCCGAGAGCTCTCGACAAGAATGAAACTTCTAACCTTCGGAAGGTCAAAGACGGCCGGAAAAGGTGGAATGGCGCGGAGAAACTTGCAAGGAACCCTTGTAACTTCTGCCCGTCTTCTGCTCTGGGGAATGCTCGCCGTCCTGTTGGCGCTGCCGGCCGCGGCCCAGATCACGCCGGGCGAGCGGCCGGATCCATCGGACCTCAAGGACCTCAGCCTGGAGGACCTGATGGAGATCGACGTCACGTCGGTCTCCAAGCGCAGCGAGCGGCTGTCGCGGGCCGCCGCCGCCATCACGGTGATCACCCGGGAGGACCTCCGGCGCTCCGGGGCGACCAGCCTGCCCGAGGCGTTGCGGCTGGTGAATTCGCTGGAGATCGCGCGGCAGGACACCCGCAACTGGGCGATCAGCGCGCGCGGCTTCAATCTCACCCTGGCCAACAAGCTGCTGGTGCTGATCGACGGCCGCAGCGTCTACACCCCGCTGTTCGCGGGCGTGTTCTGGGACGTGCAGGACGTCCTGCTGGAGGACGTCGAGCGGATCGAGATCATCCGCGGCCCGGGCGCCACCCTGTGGGGCGCCAACGCGGTCAACGGCGTGATCAACATCATCACTCGCTCGGCCGCCGACACCCAGGGCGGCTTGGTGAGCGGCGCCGCCGGCAACGAGGAGCGGGCGATCGTCGCCGGGCGCTATGGCGGCAAGATTGGTGACCGCGGCCACTACCGGCTGTATGCCAAATCCTCCGAGCGCGATTCCCTGGCCTTGCCGGACGGCAGCGACCCGGGGGATCCGTATCGCCTGCGCCAGGGGGGCTTCCGGGCCGACTGGAAGGACCCCGGGAGCCCGGACGCCTGGACGCTCCAGGGCGACCTCTACGACGGCGTCATCGGCGAGCTCACCCTGCAGGACGATCAGGTCGATGGCGCCAACCTCCTGA
>DATAHG010000858.1:0-8289 GCA_036263295.1 Thermoanaerobaculia bacterium
GGAGACGGCGCCGCCGTTGCCGTAGGGAGTCGATTGGGATGCGGCCCGGGCGGGGGCCGGCAGAAGGAGGCAGACCAGGAGCAGGGCCACGGCCTGGGAAACCAGGGCACCCGGCAGGGCGGGGGACGGTCGCAGGGGTCGCAAGGTCATCGGCTCAGGCCTCCTGGAGGGATTGTACGGGAGGTTTCCGCCGACCCTCTGCGAAGGGGTATGCCGCGGCTGGGAGCGCCGGCATCTTGCCGGCATTTGAAATCGATTGCCGGCGGCAGCCGGCATTCCCCTCAGATGTATTTCCAGGCCCAAAGGGCCGAAATGACATAGCCCAGGGCAACGCCCTGGGCGGGGGTGCGCTCCGCTCGAATGCGGGCTTGGGTGATATCAAAGGCATTTGGAACGCCGGCGTGCCGCCGGCAATTGATTTCAAATGCCGGCAAGATGCCGGCGCTCCCAGCCGCGGCATGCCCCTTCGTGGGCGGCTTGCCTTTCCTGGCCGGGGTGATGCCGGCGCTCCCAGCCGCGACGTGCCCCTTCGCGGGCGTCTTGCCTCACCCGGCCGGGAGGGGCGGCCTATCCCCCCAACCGCTCCTTCCGCCGCAGCACCCGTTCCAGGTCGGCGGTTTCGCAGATCTCCCGGTAGCGTTCGGCGGCCTGGTCGAGGAGGGCTTCGGCTTCGCCGGCGCGGCCCTGGTCGGCGCGCACGGCGGCTTCGAATTCGAGGAGGCGGGCTTCGACCAGCAGGTCGCCGGTGCCGTAGGCGAGGCAGGTGGCGGCGGCGCGCAGGGCCTCGTCGGCGCCTTCGCGGTCGCCGGTCTGGAGGCAGGCCTCGCCGACGCCGGCCCAGGCTTTGGCCCGCAGGTCCTTGACCACGGCGGTGGCGTGGGAGCCCGCGGCGAGCCCCTCGGAGGCGGCGAGGCAGAGGCGGGCGAGATGGCCGGCCGCGAGGCGGTCGGTCTCCCCCACCGCCTGACTGCGCAGCAGCAGCAGCTCGCAAACCCCCCAGGTGTGGAAGCGCGGGTCCAGGCTCGCGAGACCGAGCCGTACCTCTTCCGGCTGCTCCAGCAGCTCATCCACCCGGCCCGGCGCCTCCGACCTTTCGCGGCCGAGGGTCTCCCGCACCCGGGCGAGCCGCTCGAGGAGCGCACCGGTCCCTTCGCCGCCCTCGGAAGCGGTGGGATCGGTCACGGAGAGGGAGGCTGGGCGCCCTTCGTCGTTTTCGCCCATGGCGCGCGCACCAACGCCCGAGCCGGCGGTCTCGTGCCGGTTCGGACGGTGTTTTTGCAGCTTTCTTGAAGAGTGTTCTGAACCAGCAAGAAGCGGGACACCCTCCGCTTCGGCGGCGGTCCCCTATCCCGCACTGCCCTCCCGGTCCAGCAGCGCGGCGATCACCGGGGCCTGGACCTGCCCCGCGTGGGTGAGCAGGGTGCCGGCGACCACCTCGTCGGTGGTGTCGATCGTGACCTGTCCGTCTTTCCCGAGCAGCCGCAGCAGCGCCAGCACATTGCGGGCGTAGAGGCTGCTCGCGTCGTGCGCCAGGGTGGCGGCGAGGTTGGTCGGGGCGAGGATCGTGACCCCGTTGTGGACCACCTCCTGATCGGGCTGGGAGAGCTCGCAGTTGCCCCCCTGCTCGGCGGCGAGGTCGATGATCACGGAGCCGGGCCGCATGGCCTCGACCATGGCGGCGGTGACCAGCCGCGGGGCGGGCTTGCCCGGCACCTGGGCGGTCGTGATCACCGCGTCGGAGGCGGCGAGGCGCTCGGTGAGCATCTCGCGCTGCTGGCGCAGGAAGTCCTCGCCGAGCTCGCGGGCGTACCCCCCGGCCCCCTCGCCGCTCGGCGCGGCCGGCAGGTCGATGAAACGGCCGCCGAGCGACTCGACCTGCTCGCGCACGGCGGCGCGGACGTCCGAGACCTCGACCACCGCGCCCAGACGGCGGGCCGTGGCGAGGGCCTGGAGACCGGCGACGCCGGCGCCCAGGACCACCACGCGGCCGGCCGGGATGGTGCCGGCCGCCGTCATCAGGAGCGGGAAGTAGCGCGGCACGCGCGCCGCGGCGACCAGCGCCGCCTTGTAGCCCGCGACCGACGCCTGCGAGGAGAGCGCGTCGATGCTCTGGGCGCGGGTGACACGGGGCACCAGCTCCATGGCGAGGGCGCTGACGTTCCCGGCGGCGAGGTGCCGCACCGTGTCGAGCTCGCGGTGCGGGGCGAGGAACGAGATCAGCACCGCCCCCGGCTTGAGGGCGTCCATCTCGTGGCCGGGCAGACCCTCGTAGAGGCCGAGCGGAGCGACCTTGAGCACGACGTCCGCCTCGACCCAGGCGTCGACCGGATCGGCGGTGAGCCGGGCTCCGGCGGCCTCGAAATCGGCGTCGGGAAAGAAGGCTCCGGCTCCGGCCCCCTGCTCGACGACCACCGAGAATCCCTGCTGGATCATGCGCCGGACCGTCTCCGGCGTGGCTGCGACACGGTTCTCTCCCCGGCGGCGTTCCCGAGGGATGAAGACCTGAGCCATCTGAGACCGCCTTTCGACTCCGTTTGAGCTGGCGGTGGAATCCTACTCCGGGGGCGCTCCCGGCGGAAGAGGGGAGGGCTCAGGAACGGGTTTTCGTAGTCTCTTCGGGTTGACCGGGATGAAGGAGGGCTTCCAGATCGCGGGCCGCGATGGAGTGCTCGAAGTCCCCGGTCGTGTCTCCGGAGAGGTGGGGCACCGATTCCGGCGGCGCCGGCCGCAGCAGCGATGCCACGACCGCCACGGTGAGGATGCCGAGCACGATGCCGAGCGACCAGACGGTCGAGATCTCGAACCAGTGGTGGCCGACCATCTTGGCGCCGACGAACACCAGGACGAGCCCGAGCCCGAGGCTCAGGTAGCGGAACTTGTGCATCAGGCCGGCGAGCAGGAAGTAGAGGGCGCGCAGGCCGAGGATGGCGAAGATGTTGGAGGTGAAGACGATGAACGGGTTGAGGGTGACGCCGAACACGGCCGGGATCGAATCGACCGCGAAGACCACGTCGGTCGCCTCGACCACGACCAGCACGAGCATCAGCGGGGTGGCGAGGCGCTTGCCCCCCTCGCGCACGAAGAAGTGTTTGCCGTGGTACCTCGGGGTGAGCGGCACGAAGCGCTCGAACAGGCGCAGGATCGGGTTCTTTTCCGGATGGACTTCGGTATCGCCCTTCTGGAGCAGGATCTTGGCGCCGGTCCAGACCAGGAAGCCGCCGAAGAGGTAGATCAGCCAGTCGAAGCGGGAGAGCAGGGCCGAGCCCAACGCGATGAAGAGGCCGCGCGAGATCAGGGCTCCGAGGATGCCCCAGAACAGCACGCGGTGCTGGTGCTCCGCCGGCACGGCGAAGTAGTTGAAGATGACCACGAAGACGAAGATGTTGTCGAAGCTCAGGGAGCGTTCGATGACGTAGGCGGTGAGGAACTCGACCCCGGCGGCGTTGCCGAACTTGTAGTAGATCCAGCCGTTGAAGATCAGGGCGATGATCGTCCAGACGACGCTCCAGAACAGGGCCTCCTTGAGGCCCACCCGGTGCTCGCGGCGATTGAAGACCCCCAGATCCAGGGCCAGCATGGCCAGGATCAGCACGAAAAAGCTGCCCCACTGCAGGGGGGTGCCGATGACTTCAGTGCCCATGGGTGTCCTCGATGCCTCTGGTTTCTCCCCGTCTCGTCCGTACTCCCATCCGGGGGAGCCAGAGTTTACCCCGAACGCGGCGGCCGGGAGAGCGGCTGCCGCGCCCGGGTCTTCGGCTCTGCTGCGCGAGCCCTGCGGAGAGGGCGGAAGGTGCGGTCCGGCGGTTTACTTCTTGAGGTGGTCGTTGACCAGCTTGGTCATCTCGAACATGCTGACCGAGTCGCGGCCGCCGAAGACGGGGCGCAGCTTGGCGTCGGCCTTGATGGTGCGCTTGTCGTTGGGATCCTGGAGGTTGTTCGCCTTGATGTAGTCCCAGACCCGCTTGGTGACTTCGGTGCGCGGCAGGGGATCCTTGCCGACCACGGCGGCCAGCACGTCGTCGGGCTGGAGAGGGGCCATGAAGGCTCCGCCCTTGGTGCCGCCGCCAGCGGCGCTCTTCTTCGCTGCTCCCGCTTTCCCTGCGCTCTTTTTCTCGGGCATGTACTTCCTCCGTTCAGGTCCGTTCAGAAAGTGATGGTTCGGGGACTTGGCTCACGCTGTGGCGCCCCGCCGGCCTTCGCCGGGAAAAGCCGGCCGGCCCTCCTCCGCGAAGCGCCCTTCGATACGACAAGGACATAGGATACCTCGATGCGTGCCGGGAAAGTGCCACGCATCTCGCTTCCGCGTCACGGAGGGGGGCTCGAAGGGCCCCTCAGGAAGCCGGCTCCGCTTCGATCGCGTCCACCGCGCGGCCGCCGTTCCGGGCCTCGAAACGCAGCTCGGGGTCGAAGCGGGCCCGCTTGCAGAACGCCAGCAGCTCGCTGGTGAGGGCGAGGCCGCCCTGCTCGGACTCGACGGCGCGCCGCCAGAAGGCGAGGGCGGCGAGCGCCTCGCGGTGGATCCCCCGGGCGGAGAAGAGGGGCAGCATCTCGGCCGCGATCCGCCGGACCTCGGCGGTGCGCCCCTGGCCGGCGTAGAGGGCGGCGAGCTCCAGGGAGACCAGGGCCACGTCGTAGGGGAGGTCCTGGGCCAGGAAACCGTCGCGCGCGGCGCCCAGCAGGGCCTCGGCGCGCGACTCCTGGCCGAGCCCGCGGGCGATCTTGCCCTCCACCCACTGCCGGCGGTGCTCGGACCAGGGCTCGGGGATCTGCCGGTAGATCGGGATCGCCCGGCGCAGGATCTTCTGGGCTTCCATGAAGCAGCCGGCTTCGGCGAGGTCGTCCACCAGGTTGTGCCAGGCGCACAGGGCGAGGCGCGGCTCCTGCTGCGGATCGATCAGCTCCAGGGCGCGGTAGAGCAGGGGGATGCCCTGCTCGGGGGTGCCGGCGTGGTGGTGGATGTTGTCCATGTTGACCAGGACCCGCCCGGCCCGGTGCGGGTCGCCGGCGATGAGCAGGATGGCGAGCGCCTCTTCCAGCAGCTCCATGGCCTCGGGGAACCGGCGCTCGGCGCGCAGCAGGGAGGCGCGCAGGTCGAGCAGGATGGCGCGCTCGATCGGCTCGCGGGTGCCGAGCTTGAGGTGATCGAAGGCGCGCTCGAAGGCCTGTCCGGCGGCGGCGAGGTCGCCGTGGATGCGCCGGGCGTTGCCGGCGTAGCCCCAGGCGCGCGCCCGCAGGTCCTCGATCCGCTGCACGCCGTAGTAGTCGGCGTCGAGCACCGCGGCGACTTCCAGGGCCAGCTCGGCGATCCCCTCGGCCTCGCGGGGGTCCTGGAAGCTCTTCTCCCGGCTGCTCTCGACCAGCCGCTCGAGGAGGCCCCAGGTGTGGAAGCGCGAGCGGTTGAGGACGCACAGCCGGCGGCGGCCGGCCGGCAGGGCGAGCAGCTCGGCGATCAGGGGCTCGGCCTCGGCCCGCTCTTTTTCATAGGCGGCCTGGCGGCAGCGGAAGAAGCGGCTGCTGCGTTCGAGGACCGGACCGTAGTCCACCTGGCGGGCCCGGCCGGGCCAGCACAGCAGCTTGCCGACCTTGCGCAGCAGTTGCAGGCGCTGCGGGCGCAGCAGCTCGGCGGCCTTCTGGCGGCAGGGCTCGCACTGCAGGGCGTGCCCCAACACCTTGCGCTGGTCGTCGGACAGCGACTCGAGCAGCTCCTCCAGCAGGAGCTCGTGGGGGTGGATCTTCATGGTCGTGCTAAAAGCCTCCAAATACACTGTTGCCGCAGGGCGGGAAAACGAGACAAACCCGGGCGCCCGGCCTCCCCGCCAGTCGGGGAGAGCGGCCGGCGCCCGGCTCCACACGCCGGGCGCTAGCCGCCATTGGGGTCGAGGTGGCTCCCTTCGTAGAAGGTGGGCACGAAGTTGTAGAGGGCGCCGTCGAGCTCGTCCATCGGCGGCCGCTGGCCGACCACGGTGCCCTCGCTGGGGGCGAAGAGGGCGGTGAGCCAGGCCCAGGCGGTCTCCAGCGGGCTGGGGTCCGAGGCGGCGGGGGCCGGGGCGGCGGGCACCGGGACGGTGGCCGGCAGCGCCTGGGCGGCGGCGGGGAGGAGGAACAGAGCCAGAGCGAAGGCGGGAAGAGTCCGGAACATGACATTTCTCCTGGCCGGTCCACACCGTTTGGCCACCATGGTCGCGTTGGGACCGGAAATCTCTTTCCAAATAGTGGCATGACGGGTTCAGAACGCTCCGCCCGTACCAGGGAGCGGGCATTTTCCCTGGCCGGACCGTTAGAAAGTGATAAATCACGCCTCTGCAACCCGACACGGCAAGGGCTGAGCCGCGGCGGCGTGCATCGCCGGGGCGGATCGGGGTACACTTCGAAACGAGGTCCGCGACGGCGCGGGCCCGCCCCTTGCCGGAGCCGTCCTAAACGTCCCCAAGGAATCGGAATCCTTCGTGAAGGCAGAAGCTGTCGAACACCAGCCCCTCCCGGCGTCTTTCCGCCTGTCTGATCTCGCCGAGCTGATCAAGCCGGGGATCACCCTCATGGTGGTATTGACTGCCGGGCTCGGCTTTTTACTCGCCGGGCCGCAGGGTTTTTCCTTCCTGCTGCTCGTCCATACCCTGCTCGGCACCGCCTTCGTCTCGGGCGGCGCCTCGGTGCTCAACCAGGTCCTGGAGCAGGACACCGACGCGCGCATGCGGCGCACCGCCGGCCGCCCACTGCCGGCCGGCCGCCTGGGCAACGACGCCGCCCTGCTGCTCGGCGTCAGCCTGACGGTGGCCGGGCTCTTTGAGCTCGCCCTGGCGGTCAACCTGCTCACCGCCCTGCTCGGCGCCATCGCCCTGGCGGGCTACGTCTTCGTCTACACCCCCCTGAAGCGGGTCAGCTCGCTCTCCACGGTGATCGGGGCGGTGCCGGGCGCCATCCCGCCGATGATGGGCTGGGCCGCGGTGCGCGATCATCTCGACCCGGCGGCCTGGGTCCTCTTCGGCATCCTGTTCTTCTGGCAGATGCCGCACTTCCTGGCCATCGCCTGGCTCTGCCGGGCCGACTACGCGAGCGCCGGCTTTCCGATGCTGACGGTGACCGACCCCGCGGGCTCCCGCACCGCCCGCCAGACCGTGCTCTACGGCGCCGTGCTCGTCCCCTTGAGCCTGATCCCCTCGCTGCTCGGCCTCATGGGCGCGGTGTACTTCGCCGGCGCCCTGCTGCTGGGGATCGCCTACCTGGTGGCCTGTCTCT
Source organism: Thermoanaerobaculia bacterium (assembly GCA_036263295.1). GTDB lineage: Bacteria > Acidobacteriota > Thermoanaerobaculia > Multivoradales > UBA5704 > DATAHG01. Next base: position 7,237 of record DATAHG010000858.1, read on the forward strand.
ACTTCGCCAGCACCCGCTCGACTTCGGGCGCGCGGTGGCTGATGCTGGTCTCCATCCTGTACTTCCCGGCCCTGCTCCTGGTGATGCTCCTGGACCGGGTCCTGGCCTGAGCCGTGGACGACCCTGGTGCCCCCGCGGTCGAAGCCCGCGGGCTGGAGTTCGTCTACCCGGGCCGGCGCAAGGCGGCTCCCCGCAAAGCCCTCGCCGGCCTGAGCTTCCGCGTCCTGCCCGGCGAGATCTTCGGCTTTCTCGGGCCCAACGGCGGCGGCAAGACCACCCTGTTCCGCATCCTCGCGACCCTCGCCGCGCCGGACGGCGGCGAGGTGCGGGTGTTCGGCGCCGACCTCGCCCGCCAGGCCGCCGAGGTGCGCCGCCGCCTCGGCGTGGTCTTCCAGAATCCCGGCCTCGACCTCCAGCTCACGGTGCGCGAGAACCTCCTCCACCACGGCCACCTCTACGGCCTGCGCGGCGCCGCGCTGGCCGGGCGGATCGACGCCGCCCTGGAGCGCTTCGGCCTGACCGGCCGGCGCGACCAGCGCGCCCTGGAGCTGTCGGGCGGCCTGCGGCGCCGGGCGGAGATCGCCAAGGCGCTCCTCCACGACCCTCGGCTGCTGCTGCTCGACGAGCCCAGCACCGGGCTCGATCCCGGCGCCCGGCGCGACCTCTGGGCCACCCTGGAGGGGCTCAAGGCCGACGGCGTCACCGTCCTCCTCACCACCCATTTCATGGAGGAGGGGGACCGCTGCGACCGCCTGGCGCTGATCCAGGACGGCACCCTGGTCGCCGAAGGGACCCCCGCCGCCCTCAAGGAGGAGATCGGCGGCGACGTCATCACCCTCACCGGGCCGGAGCCGGAGCGCCTGGCGGCGGATCTGGCCGCCCGCTTCCCCGATCTCGCCTTCGCGGTGCGCGAGGGCGCCGTGCGGCTGGAGCGCGAGCGCGCCCACGAGCTGGTGGCGCGCCTCGTCGAGGCCCTGCCCGGCCGGGTCGCCTCGGTGACCGTGGCGCGGCCCACCCTGGAGGACGTCTTCCTGCGGCGCACCGGTCGCGGGC
>DATAHG010000859.1:0-3243 GCA_036263295.1 Thermoanaerobaculia bacterium
GCCAGCCGGCGGCGGCAGAGACGGCGGTGGTCCCGAGCCGCAGGACCACCCAGCGCGCCTGCGGCGAGGCCGGATCCACCGCCCGACTTATCCCTTGGCCGACCGCACCGCCTCGGTCAGCGCCGGCAGCACCTCATGGAGATCGCCGACGATGCCGTAATCGGCCACGGTGAAGATGGGGGCGCCGGGGTCCTTGTTGATGGCCACGATCACCGAGGAGGACTTCATGCCGACCAGGTGCTGGATGGCCCCGGAGATGCCGGCGGCGATGTAGAGCTTGGGGGCGACCGTCTGCCCGGAGGAGCCGATCTGGCGGTCGCGCGGCAGCCAGCCGTTGTCGATGACCGGGCGGCTGGCGGCGATCTCCGCCCCCAGCTCCTTCGCCAGCGCCTCGACCGGCGCCATCTTGTCGGCCCCGCCGACGCCGCGGCCGACCGCCACGATGATGTCGGCCTTGGTGAGGTCCACCTGCTCCCCCGCCACCTCCTCATAGCCCAGGACCTCGCGGTCGGGCTGGACGCCGGAGAGATCGACCGCGAGCGGCCGGACCTCAGCTTCCCCCTTGACCACGCCGTCGGCCGGGAAGGCGCCGGACTGCACCGACACCAGCACCGTCCCCTCCCCCTTCACCCGGACCCGCGACTGCATCTTGCCGCCCAGGATGGGGCGGGTCCAGACCAGTCCGCCGTCCTCAGACCCCATCCCGGTCACCTCGGGCAGCAGGCCGGCGCCCACGGTCTGGGCAAGGCGCGGCGCGTAGTCCACCGTCTGGTAGGTGTGCGGGAAGACCACGTAGTCCGGCGCGCCGTCGCGGATCGCCGGGGCCAGGGCGCCGATGTAGGCGCCCGGCGTGTAGGTGCGGAGCCCCTCGTGGTCGGCGACGTGGACCGCCGCGAGATCGGCCTTGGCCACCTCGGCGGCGGCGAGGCCGACGCCCGAGCCGAGGACGACCGCCTCGGCCTTCGTACCGAGCTCCGAAGCGAGCTTCTGGCCGGCGGCCACCGCCTCCCAGGAGATCCGGGGGAGCTGCTGCCCTTCGCGCAGTTGGAGAACGACCCAGACCTTCGGCATCAGAGCACCCTCGCTTCCTTTTGGAGTTTCTGGACCAGCGCCGCGGCCGCGGTCTTGGCGTCCCCCTCGATCATCTGGGCGCCGGAGCCGCTCTCGGGGAACGACACCGAAACCACCTCCAGGCGGGAGCCGGCGGCGCCGATCTGGCCTGCGTCGAGCCCGAGGTCGCCGGGGGCGACCGCGGCGATCTCCTTCTTCTTGGCCGCCATGATGCCCTTGAGCGAGGCGTAGCGCGGGTGGTTGATGCCGGCCTGGATCTCCAGCACGGCCGGCAGCTTCACGCGCGAGATCTCGTTGACGCCGCTCTCCATCTCGCGGGTCACCTTGGCGGACTGGTTGCCCTCCTCCAACTCGACGCCCATGACCAGCCAGACGTGCGGCCAGCCGAGGTGGCCGGCGATCACCGAGCCGGTGGCGCCGAAGCCGGCGTCGTCCGACTGCGAGCCGGTCAGCACGAGGTCGAAGGTCTCGCGCGCCACCGCCGCCGCGAGCGCGCGGCCGGTCGCCAGGGCGTCGCCCCCCGCGAAGGAGGCGTCGGAGAGGTGGACGGCGCGCGCCGCGCCGACCGCCAGGGCCTTGCGCAGGGCCTCCTTGACGCGGTCCGGCCCGAGGCTGAAGACCACCACCTCGCCGCCGGTCTTCTCGGCGATCTGCAGCCCCTCCTCCAGGGCGTACTCGTCGCTCTCATTGATGATGAAAGGCAGGTCCTCCTCGTCCAGCCACTTGCCGTCCCGGCTGACGCGCAGGCGCGCCTCGCTGTTGGGGACCTGTTTGATGCAGACCGCAATCCTCATGCAGGGTTCTCCTTGCGATTCATGCGCCGGCCGAGCCGCTCAGGAGGCGGCGCAGCAGCGGCGGATCGGGGTTGAAGGCCCACACCCGGTCGTCGAAGCGCAGAGTCGGCACCACCCGCCGGCCACCGCTGCGCTCCAGGACGAGGGACTCGGCCTCCGAGCTCTGATCGATGTCGATCTCCTGGAACGACGCCTCGGCCTCCTCCAGCACCCGCTTGGCGCGCCGGCAGTCCGGGCACCACGAGGAGCTGTAGACGGTGACGCGGGACGCCGGCAGGCCCACGCCGGAGGCGAGACGGGCCACCTCGTCGCCGGAGACGCGCGTCCCGACGATGCGGATCTTGCCGCTCGGCTCGGTCAGCAGCACGGCGGGCAGGTCCTCAGCCGAAATGCCGAGCTGGGCGAGGTGGTCGGCCGCGGCCGGCGAGGCCGCGACGTCCACCCGGTCGCCGCAGCCGGCCGGCAGCTCCCCTGGCGCGTGGCGTTGGGAATCGAAATAGACGTGGCAATCGAGACTGTGGCTCATAGCGTCTTCCCCGGGACCCGCACGCCGCTGCCGTTGATGCCGGCCGCGTCGGAGGTCGTCAGGTAGTAAATGACCGCCGCGACAGCGTCGGTCGTCACCCATTGGGATGGATCGGCGTCCGGCATGGACGCCCGGTTGGCCGGGGTGTCCATGGTGCCGGGCAGAACCGCGTTGGCCCGGCCGCCATGCGGCGCGAGCTCACGGGCCAGGGACTCGACCATGCGGAGCACCCCCGCCTTCGCTCCGGCGTAGCCGCCCACCCCCGCCTCGCCCAGCAGGGCGGCGGGAGAGGAGACGGCGACGAGCACACCGCCGCCCGCTTTCTCAAAGCGGCGGGCCGACTCGCGGAAGATGCGGAAGGTGGTCTCCAGGTTCAGATCGACGAGGAACTTCCAGTCCTGGTCGGAGAGATCGGCGAAGCGGGACCAGCGAAAGCCCCCGACCAGGTGGATGACCTTCTGGAACGGATCGGAGGCCTGCTCGGCCTCCTCGAACAGCGCCTCGACCTCGGGCGTGGAGGTGAGATCGGCACGGCGGGTCGCCAGGACCTCGGGAGCCCCGAGGCCGCTCAGGGAAGCCAAGGCCCCCTCACTGGCATCCACGGCGACGACACGGTCCCCTTCGTCCAGGAACCGCTTCACCACGCTTCGTCCGAGGGCGCCCGCGGCGCCCGTGATCAGGGCTCGTCCACTCATCGTTTTGGGGCTCGCTCGTAAAGGAAACGGCCGTCACCCGGCTAATAGGGTGCCGGGCTCCGGCCGGAGGGAGACTATCATGGGGTCTTCCCCGGATACACCCGGCCCTCGGGGGCCTCGCAGGATGTGCAACAAGAAAGGGGGCGGGGGTATTCGC
>DATAHG010000860.1:0-1987 GCA_036263295.1 Thermoanaerobaculia bacterium
CTCAAGCTTCCTCCACGTTGACCTCGACCCGGCTCTCGACCTCCTCGCGGGCGAGGAGCGCCGGCCAGTAGGCCACGATCTCCTGCGGCTTGGGCCGCCCTCCCGCGAAGCCGGTGACGCCCGGCGGGCCGGCGGTCACCAGCGGCGCGATCTCCTTGCCGAAGCGCTCGACCTTCTTGGCGTCGCCGTCGCGCACGCCGAGGCGGAGGACCACCTCGGGGGGCTCGGCCGCGGCCTGGAAGATGCCCGGCAGGCAGGCGCCGGTGCCGACCAGCTCGACCTCGCGGTTTTCGGGCGGAAAGGTGACGCCGGCCCGTTCCAGGCGACGCCAGACGATGTCGGCCGCCAGCTTCGCCTTGTCCACCGCGCGCGGGCCCGAGATGGTGATCTGGCCCGACGCCTTGAAGCCGGCGAGGTAGGAGCCCGAGACCTTGAGGAACGGCGTGCGCGGACCGCCGCGGATCCCCGAGACGCCCACCCGGTTCTCGCCCTGCTGCTCCAGGCGGATCGAGGTGAAGTCGGCGACACCGTCCGGCGTGATGTAGCCGGTCGGGTTGCTCATCTCGTAGAGGAGCTGCTCGGCGACCGTGTCCACCGTGACCATGCCGCCGGTCCCCTCGTGCTTGGTGACGGTAAAGGTGCCGTCCTCGCGCGCCTCGACGATCGGGTAGCCGAGGTTCCACATGTCGGGGACCTCCCACCAGCGGCTGAAGTTGCCGCCGGTGCACTGCGCCCCGCACTCGATGATGTGGCCGGCGATGGTGCCGGCGGCGATGCGGTCCCAGTCCTCTTCGCCCCAGCCGAACTCGTGGATCATCGGGGCGAGCGCCAGGGCGGTGTCGGTGATGCGGCCGCACAGCACGATGTGGGCGCCCTGGGCGAGAGCCTCGACCATGGGGCGGGCGCCGAGATAGGCGTTGGCGCTCATCACCTTGTCGACGTGAGGGGCGAGCGGCTCGCCGGTGTCCATGTTCTTGAGCGAGTGCCCGCCTGCGATGAGGTCCTTGAGGCGCGGCAGGAGGTCGTCCCCCTCGACCACGCCGACCTTGATGCCGGTCACCCCGAGCTGGCGGGCGACCTCGAAGATCTTGGCGCGGCACGCCCGCGGGTTGAGCCCGCCGGCGTTGGTGAGGACGCGGACGTTCCTCTCCTTGAGCTCGGGCAGGACCCGGCGGATGAAGCCGATGAAATCGGTGGCATAGCCGAGGTCCGGATTCTTGAGCTTTTGACGCATCATGATCGACAGGGTCACCTCCGCGAGGTAATCCATGCCGATGTAGTCGATGGGGCCGCCGCGCAGCAGCTCCACGGGGGCGTCGACGTTGTCCCCCCAGAAACCTTGGCCATTGCCGATGCGGATCGTTCTCATGAGCGGGGCAAGACTAGCACGGTGTAAGCTGGGGAAGGCCAGCCCCGGCGGGGCCGGGCCGGTCGGGGATTTGCAAGGACGAGAGCGTGAAAGGAGAGGAGTTCCCCATGTCGAAAAAAGATGCATTTCTGAAGAAGAGGCAAGACGAGGACGACGATACCGACGTCTCCCAGATCAGCCAGGAGGCTTTCCTGGAAGCGCTGAACGTGGACCTGGCCGCCGAATACGCGGCGGTCATCCTGTACCGCAGCTACGCCAGCCAGATCCAGGGGCAGTGGCGCATGGAGCTGCGCCAGTTCTTCGAGTCGGAAATCCCGGACGAGCTCGGCCACGCCCAGATCCTGGCCGACAAGATCGTCTCCCTCGGCGGCATTCCGACGACCGTCCCGGCGCGGGTCAAGACCGCCAAGGACGCCAAGGAGATGCTGCGCAACGCCCTGGAGGACGAGATCGAGACCATCGGCCGCTACGTCCTGCGCCGCAAGCAGGCCGAGGCCCTCGGCCACTACGGCCTGGCGGTGGAGTTCGACGACCTCATCCGCGACGAGAGCACGCACCGCGACGAGATCCAGCTCATCCTCAAGCGGTGGGATACGGGGTAGGGAGACCGACGAAGCT
>DATAHG010000861.1:0-1894 GCA_036263295.1 Thermoanaerobaculia bacterium
CCAGAAGGGCCCGGCGGCTGAGAACGTCGTCAAGATCTGAACCGCTTCTGAGTTCATAGAAAAGCCGGTCCGCCTTCGGGTGGACCGGCTTTTCGCTTTTCAGGCCCCCTTGAGATCAGACGAGCAGGTCCGGATCCCGCAGGATGGTGCCGAGGAGAACCTTGACCTTCTCGGCCGCCTGGGCTCCGGCGGCCAGCACGTCGGCGTGGTCGACCGCCATGGGCGACAGGCCGGCGGCGGGGTTGCTCACCATCGACAGGCACAGGCACCGCAGCCCCATGTGGCGGGCCGCGATCACCTCCAGCACCGTGGACATGCCGGTCACGTCCCCGCCCAGGCTGCGCAGCATGCGCACCTCGGCCGGCGTTTCGTAGCTCGGTCCGGCCACTCCCGCGTAGACCCCGTCCTGCAGCAGGATCCCGTGCTCGTGAGCCGCCCGGCGCGCCAGCTCGGCGAGGGCTGGATCGTAGGCGGTCCCCATGTCCGGGAAGCGCGGCCCCCATTCGGAGGGGAGCTGCCCGCGCAGGGGATTGAGCCCGGTGAGGTTGATGTGGTCCCGGATCAGCACCAGGTCGCCCGGCCGGTGGTGCGGCTGCAGCCCGCCGGTCGCGTTGGTGAGGACCAGGACCTTGACCCCCAGCAGGGCGGCGAGGCGGACCGGGAACACCGTCTCCCCGGCGCTGTAGCCCTGGTAGGAGTGGAGCCGGCCGCGCTGGTAGAGGACCGGCCGCCCGGGCACCGGCTCGACCAGCTCGACCTGATGCGGGTGCCCTTCGACCGGATGGACCGAGAAGGGGAGGAAGTACTCCAGCGCGAGCGGCCCGCGCAGAGTCTCGCCGAGGTCCACCGCCAGACCCGATCCGGACACCACCGCCGCCACCGGCCGGGGCCAGCCCAGGCTGTCCCAGCGGTCCACCGCTTCCTTGAGAGGGGTTGTGAGGTCTTCCATGGGGTGGGGATGCTAGCAGGAAGCTGTCCCCGCTCGCCCGCAACACTTTCCCCCCCTGCTCCGTATACCTCTTCATAAACCACTCTTTCCGAGAGGAGGAGCACTATGAAGCGGAGTCTGGCGTGTTGTGTCGTCGCCCTGTTCGCGTTGCTGGTCTCGGTGTCCGCCCTGAGTGCCGCCCCGGCCGCGGCTCCGGCCCCGCAGGCCGTCCCGGCGGCCGATTGCGGAACCCCGTCGCCCCTCGCCTTCCTCAATGAAAAGCCGGTCAGCCCGGTCCAGAGCGACAAGGGGATCCCCGGCATGCTGCCGGAGCCCGATCTCAAGGCCTGCTGCACCGCGGCGGACAACCAGGCCTGCAAGGACGAATGCATCCAGATGGGCTGCACGGGCGGTGGCTCGATCTGCATCCACACCTGCGAGTGCAAGCCCTGCTTCTGCCCGTAGGGTAGAAGCGGTTCGGGGGACAAACTCATCAAGTCTTGGCCGGGGGTTGAAACCCCGGCCTACCGAGATTTCGCCCCTCCGGGGCGGAACAAACCCAGCCCCGGCAGGGGCTGAATCCCCGTAGGCCGGGGTTTCAACCCCGGATGGCGGAGACCGCGGACAGTTCCCCGTCCTGCCCCCTCCTTCTCTCCGAAATACGATATCGTTCCCGTTTTATCCGGCGGCCCGCCCGGGCCCCTTTGCGCGGGAGTGTGAATCCGAGCCCATGTCCGAGCTTGACGAGCAGATCCAGAATCGGCGCGAGAAGCGCCGCCGCCTGTCCGAGGCAGGCATCGCCCCTTACCCCCACCGCTACGAGTGGGACGCCGAGCCGTCGCAAATCCATTCCGAGCATGGCGGCAAGACCGCCGAGGAGCTGGAGGCGGCCGGCCTCCGCCTGCGCGTCCCCGGCCGCGTGCGCTCCATCCGCGGGCACGGCAAGACCACCTTCCTCGACATCCA
>DATAHG010000862.1:0-1777 GCA_036263295.1 Thermoanaerobaculia bacterium
TGGAAGGTGCGGCGCCGCTGCTCGGCGAAACGGTCGGCCCAGAGCGCGAAGGCGCGCCGCTCGGCGCCGCTCACCCGCAGCTTGCCGACCCCGGCGATCAGGCCGAACAGCAGGCTCGCCACCTTGCCTTGCAGCTCGTAGAGATGGCGCTGGTGGCGGAGCTGCAGCCAGGTGAGGAGGAGGGTCACGCCCATGAGGACCAGGACCAGGCCGGTCGCGACCAGCGCCAGCCGGGGGCTGTAGTAGAAGAGCAGCCCGAAGCTGAAGACCGAGAAGGCGGCCGACAGGATCGACGTCACCACGTTGCCGGTGAGGATCTCGCGGATCGAGTCGATGCCCATCGAGCGGACCGCCAGGTCGCCCACGGTGAAGCGGCGGAAGAAGCCGACCGGCAGTGCCATGAGGCGGTCCCACACCGCGGCCTGGACGGAGCCGTCGAACTTGCCGCCCAGGCGCAGCACGGCGATGCTGCGGGTGATCTGGAAGCTCGCGGCGGCGAAGGCGGCGGCGATCAGCGCCGCGGTCATCTGCCAGAGCCGCGAGCGGTCGGCCGACGGGATGGCGTTGCCGAAGATCTCGCCGGTGAGCACCGGCAGCAGCAGCCCGAGCAGGCCGCCGGCCATCCCCATCAGCACCAGGGTCCAGAGGTCGTCGCGGCGGTCCTGGAAGGAAGCGCGCAGGAGGTCCTTGTAGGTGAGGGGGTGCTCCGGCAGCGGCGCGTAGAACATGAAGGCGTCGCCGCTGAGGCTCTCCGCCACCGCGGCGTCGACAGCGATCCGGCTGCGCTCGACCGGATCGACCAGCACGTAGCTGCGGGCCGAGGTGGGCAGGATCGCCACCGGCCGGTTCACTTTCTTTTCGGCGTCGATCACCCGGAAGGCGACCAGCGGACCGCCGTCGCGGCGCCACCAGCCGTCGCGCAGGATCACCCGGCGGTAGCGGACCCGCGAGGCGGCGCAGAGGGAGGTCAGGCGGTCGCCCTGTTTGAGGCCGCCGCGCATCTCCGGCGGCTGGCGCGCCACGAATCCCTGCGATTCGCCAACCAGGCGGAAGGCGGCGAGGAGGGGATCGGTCGCCTCCTCGGGCTCGATCGCCCCCGACTCGACCGGCGCCAGCACTGAGGCCAGGCGGGCGTAGGCTCCCTGGAGCGAGAGGCGGTCCAGCTCGGCTTTGCGCTCCAGGCGGTCGCGCTCGGCCTGCCGGGCGCGTTCGAGCTGGGCGCCGACCTGGGCGAGGACGAGCCCGTGAAAGGCGGCAAGGCCGGCCCGGAGATCGGCGCCGGACGGCAGGAGGGTGGCGGCGTCGCTGGCGGTGAGGCGAACCGGATCGCCGGCGCTCACCAGCCAGGCGGCTTCCGGCACCGGCAGCCAGACGTCCGAGGGGACCGGGAGGTGGGGATGACCGAGGAACAGGAGGCCTGCGGGGACGGGGGTGAGGGCCCACACCACCCCCTCGCGCGGCCGCGCCGCCTTGCCGGTCTCCTCCTCCAGCACGGCCTCGACGCCGGGGCGGATCTCCTGGAAGACCTTCGGCGCGGGCGGCAGGGCGAGGCCGCCGACAAGGCGGGCGGCCCAGCCGTCGAGATGCCCGGCCAGCTCCAGGGCCAGCTCCGGATCGCGGGCCATGCGGTCGAGGTCGGCGGCGTCGAGACGCAGCAGGCGGGCGCCCTGGCGGCCGACCGCGAGGAAGCCGAGCGCCCCCTCCGGGCCGGGGTCGCTGCCGAAGAGCATCTGGCCGGCCGCGGCGGTCGCGAGATGGGTGCGGGGACCCCAGCCGT
>DATAHG010000863.1:0-2657 GCA_036263295.1 Thermoanaerobaculia bacterium
GTGGAGTTCATGCACGAGGAGAGGGACGCCGCCGACTGGCACATAGACGGCGAGCAGGGGCTCGTCATCGTCCCCTATCCCGCCCCGATCCAAGCCATGCGGGCCAAGGAGAGGGCCCAGCGAGAGAAGGCCGAGGCCGAGCAGGCCAAGGCCCCCGCCGCCTGACGGAGGGACGGCCATGCAGATCAAGCCGGGCTGGTACAAGGTCCTGAAAAACGACATCCCCGCCGAGCAATACTGGACCTGCGGCGACGGGTGCTGCCAGGACTGGCTCGACCGGTCCGTGTGGTACCCGATCGGCGAGGTCATCTTCGTCACCGAGTCCGAGCTCGGCCCCGAGTTGTACGAGGTCGGATCAGACTACGAGGGCAAGTCGATGGCCAGCTACAAGCCGAAGCAATGGCTCGACTACGTCAAGGAGGGCTACCTGACGCCCGCCGAGGCCCCTGCCGAGTGACGGAGGAACGACCATGAAGATCGAGGTGCCAGACGCGGAGATGGACATCAAGCTCGGCCAGACCCGAGCCATCGTCAAGATAGGCGTGGACGAGATGAAGGAGGCCGTGGCCGCCTACCTCACGGCCCACGGGTTCAAGGTATCGCGGGCGGAAATCTCGTTCGACCACGCTGGCGACTACGACACGCGCGAGGTCTCGGGCGCCCAGGCGTCCATCGCGGTCAAGATCAGCCAGGTGTGACTTGACCAGGGTGCGTCCGCACGGTATGATGCAGGAAGTGGCCAAGGCCCCCGCCAACAAGCGGACTAGGAGAAAGCCATGAAGAAGCCGATAAGCCACGAGCACAAGATGATGCGAGCCCGATCAGCGGGAATGGCCGCCGCCACCGCCGGCCGAGCCCGCGTCTTCACGGATCGCAAGCACGCCTTCAACGACTCCGACGAGGAGATCGCCGAGGGACTCGCCCAGTACGCCGACAGAAGGAACGGCGTCAATCCAGACCAGCTCGCCGCCGACTACTCCGACCTCTAAGGCCCCCGCCTCGGGACGTAGCCCAACCAAGGAGACTCAAAACATGCCAGCCTTCAGCAAGATCGTCCGCGGCACAGAGGTCTGCACCGCCCACAACATCAACATCAAGTTCTGCCAGAAGTGCCAAGCCGCCATCGCCGAGAAGAACAAGCCCAGCATCAACGAGCGCATCCTCGCGGTCCTCGGCGACGGCCTGTGGCACACCCAGCGCGAGATCGCCAGCCTGACCGGCCTCGACAAGCGCGAGACCAGCTACGTCGACATCGGCCGCGACATCCGCAGCCTGCGGACGAAGGAGAACGGCGAGCACCCGATCGACTGCCGCCAGTCGGGCGACGACGCCCTCGTCTACGAGTACCGCCTGCTGACCGCCGACGAGGCCCCTGCGTTCTGGGCCAAGCGGGCCGACCGCCTGCCGGCCGTCAAGCTCGCCGAGAAGGACGAGGAGATCACCTTCCTCAAGGAGTACATCGCGACGCTCGAGGCCGAGATCGCCGCCATGAGGCTCGCCGCCGTCTCGGTCCCCGTGACCGTGGAGGCGAAGGCCTCCTAAGGCCCCCGCCGCAGGACGAGGAGGAACGACGATGCGACACCGACACCCCTACGAGAACCGATACTGCACCGGCTGCCAGTGCACCACCCGCCACGAGGTCAAGGAGACGTGCTACGCCTGCCTCCGCTGCGGCGCCATCAAGTATCCCGTCAAGGCCGTCATCCGCCGACAGCCCGCGCTCGCCGCGGGCCAGTAGGCCCCCACCAGGAGGAAACGCCATGCCGACCGCCACCGCCGAGCACGAGCCCGCCACCGCCAAGTCCGCAGACGCCCTCGAGGGCGTCGTCGCCGCGGCGCTCCCCGAGAAGGCGAGCTACAGGCGCCGGATCTCCTTCCTGTGGCAGGAGAAGGACACCAGCTTCTACCGCGTCAACTTCGCCCAGCCCGAGGGCCGCGGCTTCCTGTCCTACTGGGTCACCGTGACCAACGGCAAGGCCTCCGTCTCCCCCGAGGCCAACGCGGTGTTCAAGTCCGACAAGGACCGCTAAGGCCCCCGCCTCCCAGCGAGGAGGCAGCCATGATCACCGACCAGTTCGTGAACATCTACGCCGGCGGCAAGACAGTCGTCAGCGCCAGACCCGTCGCAGCCCACAGCCCGACCGCGGCCGCCGACGAGGTCCGCAGAATCGTCCACACGATCGCAGCCTACGAGCTCGGCGTCGCTGAAATGCCAGACTACGAGGTGTTCGCCTTCAGGGAACAGGCCGAGGACGCCGCAATCCTCGGGCCGGTCCCGAGCCGAGGCCCCCGCTAGAGATCGCCTGGATGAGGAGAGAAGCGCGGCGAAACGGACGCGCATCCAGGCAGGCCTCGGGGGCGAGCTGAGGGAAGCGTAGGGGCGAACGTCCGCCCGAAGCCGATCGGCCGGTCGGCGGCGGGACGACCTAGCCCACTCCAAACTACGCTCTCCCAGCCCGCCCCCGAGGCGTTTCAACCAGGAGAGAAAAAAATGAACCCCAAGCACATCGAGATGGCGAAGCCCCTGGTCGCCGCGGGCATCTTCTCCAGGGTCGAACTAGAGGGCGGCTACCTGGTGATCAACGGCTCGCACTCCGTGGTCGAGGACGTGGTGGACCGCACCCAGGCGTCGATCAAGGGCACGACCACGATCCAGG
>DATAHG010000864.1:0-4167 GCA_036263295.1 Thermoanaerobaculia bacterium
CAGCGGCTGCCCGACCCCGGTGGCCGAAGGGCAGCGGGTGCGGGTCACCGGGTCGGTCTCGGAATTCTTCAACATGACCCAGATCACCGCGAGCACCGGGGGCTCGGTGGTCGTCACGGATGCCGGCAACAACCTCGCCCAGGTGACGCCCACGCCGATCGATCTGCCGATCGCCGGAGACGTCAACGCCTTTTATGAGGCCCGCGAGGGGATGCGCGTCACCTTCGTGGACACGCTGACCGTCGCGGAATACTTCGAGCTCTTCCGGTTCGGCCACATCGAGCTGTTCGAGGGCGGCCGGCCGAAGCAGTTCACCGAGATCTCGGCCCCGAGCGCGGCGGGCCTCACGGCCCACCTCGACAACCTCGACCGGCGGCGGGTGATCCTCGACGACGACAACAACACGCCGAACTGGCCGCTCACGCTGCCGGACGGCAGCCAGTTCGTCTATCACCCGCACGCCAACGGCGGCTTCTCGGTCGGCACCCAGGGGGTCGACTTCTTCCGCGGCGGCGACCTGGTCAACGGCCTGACCGGCGTTCTCCACTGGTCGTTCGCGGGTTCCGGCAGCGCCGACGCCTGGCGCATCCGCCCGACCGCCGCCACCCCGGTGACCTTCACCGTTGCCAATCCGCGGCCGGCCACGGCGCCGGCGGTCGGAGGCTCCATCAAGGCGGCGGGGATGAACCTTCTCAACTACTTCACCACCATCGATACGACCTCCAGCTCGTCCACCGGACCGTGCGGCCCGTCGATGACCCTGGACTGCCGCGGCGCCGACAGCGTTGCCGAGCTCAATCGCCAGCGGGAGCGCGCCTCGATCGTGATCTGCGGGATCAACGCCGACGTCTTCGGCTTCATGGAGCTCGAGAACACCACGCCGACCGGTGCCATCACCGACCTCCTCGGCGCGGTCAACGCCCGCTGTGGCGGCGCCCACCCCTATGCCTTCGTCAACACCGGCGGGACGCTCGGGACCGACGCCATCCGCGTGGAGCTGGTCTACCGCACGGGCATCCTCTCCCCGGTCGGCTCGGCGCTCGTGGACCTCGACCCGGTCAACAACCGGCCGACGACGGCCCAGACGTTCGACGTGGTCGATGCGGCGAACCCGGCCTTCGGCGAGCGCTTCACCGTGATCGCCAACCACTTCAAGTCGAAGGGATGCCCCGGCACCGGCGCCGATGCCGACCAGCTCGACGGCCAGGGCTGCTTCAACGCGACCCGGACGGCGCAGGCCAACCGCCTGCTCACCTGGATCAACAGCACCGTGCTGCCGGCTGCCGGCGATCCCGACGTCCTCCTTCTCGGTGACTTCAACTCCTACGCCAAGGAGGACCCGGTCACGACGCTGATCGGCGGCGGATTCACTGACCTCGAGACGGCGCTCCTCGGCTCGGCCGCCTACTCCTACCTGTTCGACGGCCAGCTCGGCCATCTCGACTACGCCTTCTCCAGCCCGAGCCTGACCCCGCAGGTCACCGGCGTCGCCTCCTGGCACATCAACGCCGACGAGGTGCCGCTGTTCGACTACAGCGACGAGGTCCTGGACAGCCCTGGCGAGGCGAGCTTCGAGGAGAAGCCGGACGGCTCCGCGCTGACGCCGCCGCGGGTGGTGTTCCAGCCGGCCTCGCCGTTCCGTGCCTCGGATCACGACCCGGTGCTGGTCGGCCTGTTCCAGAATGCCGATCTCGCGATCATCAAGACCGACAGCGCCGACCCGGTGACCGCCGGGACGAACCTGACCTACACCATCACCGTGAGCAACAACGGGCCCGACGTCGCGGCCAACGCCGCCTGGAGCGACACGCTGCCGGCCGGTACGACCTTCGTCTCGCTGCCCGCGGTCGCCGGCTGGTCCTGCACCACCCCGGCCGTCGGCGCCGGCGGCACGGTGTCCTGCTCCAACCCGTCGTTCGCGGTGGGCAACGCGGCCTTCACCCTGACCGTCGCGGTCGCCCCGTCCGTGGCGGCCGGTACGGTCCTCTCCAACACGGCGACCGTCACCTCCGACACCGGAGAGACGAGCCCGGGCAACGAGACCGCCACCGCTACCACCACCGTCGCGGCCTCGGCCGACCTGTCGGTGACCAAGGTCGATACCCCCGACCCGGTGACCGCCGGGACGAACCTGACCTACACCATCACCGTGAACAACGCCGGCCCGAGCGATGCCGCCACGGTCTCTCTCGCCGACACCCTGCCGGCCGGCACCACCTTCGTGTCGCTCTCCCCGGCGGGCGGCTGGTCCTGCACCACCCCGGCGATCGGCGCGGGCGGTGCGGTCACCTGCACCAATGCTTCGATGGCGGCGGGCAACGCGGTCTTCACCCTCACCGTGGCGGTCGGCCCGGCGGTGGCGGACGGCACCGTCCTCTCCAACACGGCGACGGTCTCCTCGGCCACGTCCGACCCGGCCCCCGGCAACGAGAGCGCCACCGCGGCCACCACGGTCACGGCCACGGCCGATCTGTCGGTGACCAAGATCGACACTCCCGATCCGGTCTCCGCCGGCTCGAACCTGACCTACACCATCACCGTGAACAACTCCGGTCCGAGCGACGCCTCGGCGTCCCTCTCCGATACCCTGCCGGCCGGCACCACCTTCGTCTCCCTGGCCTCGCCGGGCGGCTGGTCCTGCACCACCCCGGCGGTGGGCGGCACCGGCGCGGTCACCTGCTCCAACGCCGCCATGGCGGCGGGCACCGCGGCCTTCACCCTCACAGTCAACGTGGGCTCCACGGTGACCAACGGCACCGTGCTCACCAACACCGCCGCCGTCACGCCCTCCAAGACCGACGGGAACCCGGCCAACGACAGCGCCACCGCGACCACCACGGTCTCCAACGGTGCCACTCTGACCGCCACCAAGACGGCCAGCGGCACGTTCGTCCCGGGCAGCACCGTGACCTACACGATCGTCCTGACCAATACCTCGACCCACACCCAGGGGGACAACCCGGGCAACGAGCTGATCGACGTCCTGCCGTCGCAGCTCACCCTGGTGAGCGCTTCCGCGACCTCCGGGACGGCGGTGCCCACCGTGGCGACCAACACCGTGACCTGGAACGGCTCGCTCGCCGGCGGTGCCTCGGTGACGATCACCATTCAGGCGACCGTCAATTCGAACGTGGCTCCGGGCACGACGATCACCAACCAGGCCACCGCCTCCTTCGACAGCAACGGCGACGGCACCAACGACGGCACCGTCACCACCGACGATCCGGCGGCTGGCGGCAGCGCCGACCCGACCAACTTCACCGTCGTCGCGGCCCCGGCCGCGGCGGAGATCCCGACCCTCGACACGGTCGGTCTGGCGATGCTGGTCCTGCTCCTCGCCTTCGGAGGAGCCGTCTTCCTGCGCCGCCGCGCCCGGTCCTGATCTTCCACGCCACCGGCCGCCGGTGCCCGTCCCTCGGGACAGCACCGGCGGCTTTTTTCTTTTCATAAGGCGATCGCGAAGATCTGCCCAGACTGCAAAGCGCGTTATGCCACGGGGAACAACCCGATGAATTCCTTGCTCCACGTCGCCTCACGCGGCCAGTACGCGGTCTTCGCGGATGCGGAGACATTTGCGCGGACGCAGGCCGAGACGGGCCAGGAGCCCGAGGACAAGCTGCCTCCGCAAGTCCGGGCGAGCCGTGATCGCGGCGACGCTTTCCTGATCCATGCGGCGGAGGGGGACTGCGAGTTTTCGGTCGCATTGTTCGTGGATGAGGCACCGCCTCCAGAGCTGGCGAAGGCGAAGGTGGGAGCGAAGGTCGAGGGAGCCCTCTTGCGGCTGCCGTCGGGCCGGCTCGCGTTGACGGCGGAGGAGGATGTCTTCACCGCTCTCGACCAGTTGGACCTGGAGACGTGGTCTTCGGTGGATCTCGCGCCGGGCAGCTACTCCTTGAGCGCTTACGACCTGACACGCTGGAAAGCCGCGGAGCGGGATCGGGTCGTCTCTGCCAACGCCACGCCCGGCGACGTCCGGCTGAACAGGATTCAGAACTTCTCCGCCAACCTGACCCTGGTCTTTTTCTTCAGCAATCTATTTCTGGCCCTCCCTGCCCTGTTCTTGCTCGCGGGCTGGCTCGGTTGGATGAAAGCGCTGGCCTGGACTCTGGCCGTCGAAGTTTCCTTTGTCGCCGGGTTGTCGATTCTGGATTCGTACCTTTCTCGGCG
>DATAHG010000865.1:0-7395 GCA_036263295.1 Thermoanaerobaculia bacterium
ACACCCCCCTCAGTGAAAGTTCAGGAGGTGCAGACCACCTGCATGCCCGAGGGCCGGGTGAAGCAAATCTGCGCAAATGTGCAGTCGCAGGAGTCGCCGGTCCAGGTGATTACGGAAGGCGGCGCGGCCTCGACGCCTCCCACCATCCCGACGGTGGGGGGCTCCAAAGAGAGCAGGGTTTCGCGAGAGAGAAGCAGCTTCCGAGGACTTTTTTTCATCGGATGCACTGCCCTTCTGTGTCCAGGGGCATGCAACACTCTGTCATGCAGTGGGAAAGGCCCGCGCCTCCTCCCGATGCACCGATCACAGCCTGAATTTGGGCTTTTTCCAGGTCCCGCACCGTGTCTTTCGATAATGCCAGCTTCTTCACCCTCTTCTTCATAGATCCTCCTGTTCAGCGGTTATTGAGGGATTGATAGCTTAGCAGGAGCTGAAGCTTGCGTCTTGCTAAAGGTGAAACAGATCAAGCCCCGATAGGCAAACTGGGAAGCCAGTCCGCCTCGTCGTCGACGCGGTCCAGCAACACGGAGCCCCGGTAGGGGCGGCATTCAGGTAGCCCGGGGTGCCAACCCCGGGGATCCGGCACACCTCCTCCCCCTCCTCTTTGAGCCCCGGCAGGGGCGGCTGATTCGGGCCTTGGGCGTCAGCCCAAGACCGCGGGGAAAACTCTGCGAATCCGGCCGTCTTCTGTCTCTGTTGGCCTGGGGCTTACGCCCGCAGGCCGGGCGGTCGCCCCTTCCGGATCTCGATAAAATGCGAGGGGAAATGGGCGGCTCCTATCCCCGGGGTTTGCACCCCAGGCTACATGAATGCCGCCCCTAACGGGGCTCCGTTAGCGGACACCTTCCCGACGAGGTGTTAGAGAGTCGTTGGATTGAACAGCAGTGGGGTGCTCCAGAGATCAGGGCATAGACCCGTCCAGGGGATCTCAGAGGGACAGCTTTTCTCTTCGGAGCCGTCGCGATATCCTCCAGGAGGATTTCGCAACGCGTCAAGAAGAGAAAACGATTGGAACCTCATGCCTGACACCTACACTCATCTGCGCTATCACCTCGTCTTCGGCACGAAGAATCGGGCTCCTCTGATCACGGCGGACAGCCGCGATTCCCTGTATAGCTACCTGTCAGAGACTTTGTCCAGTCAGCGAGCGATTCCGCTCGCCCTGGGGGGGATGCCGGATCATGTCCATCTGCTCGTCGGACTACGGGCCACCCACATGCTTCCGGACATCATGCGAGAGCTCAAAGCGTGTTCCTCGCGATGGATGAAAGAGAGGTGGAACGTGCCTTTTGCCTGGCAGGCGGGCTATGGCGCGTTTACTGTAAGCGAATCGAACACGGCGATGGTCAGGCGTTACATCCTCAGGCAGGAAGAACACCACCGCCGGTTTTCATTCCAGGATGAGCTCGACAGACTTCTCCAAAGCCATGGACTCCAAGCCGACCCTGCATTCCTGAGGGGATAGCTCATTTCTTCGGTCGGTCCAAACCAGCAACACGGAGCCCCGGCAGGGGCGGCATTCATGTAGCCCGGGGTGCCAACCCCGGGGACCCGGACCGCCACCCTCCCCCTCCTCTTCGAGCCCCGGCAGGGGCGGCAGGTTCGGGTCCAAGGCGCCAGCCCAGGACCAGGAGGAGAGAGACATCGACGTGATCGGCCTCCGCAGGCCCGGGGCTCACGCCCACAGGCTCGGCTCCGACCGCCCCTCCGGGGCTCGGGATGTGGGGGAGCCTCACGTCCCCGGGGTTGGCACCCCGGGCTACATGAATGCCGCCCCTAACGGGGCTCCGTTAACGAGCGGTTCACCCGCGAGGCGTCAGGCAAGCCGTTGGAGTTTTCCCTTCCCAGGCAGCGCGTCGGTAACGCTGGGCTGAGTTGACCTTCAGCCCGGCAGGCGAGCATCGTCAGTGGAGCTTTACTTGTCCTGGAAGGCGATCACGCCCCCCCGAAACACTCGCGGAATCTTCCGTAATATTGATCACGGCGATGCCGCCATGGAGCCTCTCGGAAGTTTTCTCCAGGCCCACGAAGTTTTCCTCAGCGCCAGGGAAAATTCAGGAGCCTCGCCTGAAATCCAAGGAGACCCGCAGAAGTTTTCTCCAGGCCCATGAAGTTTTCCCCAGCGCCAGGGAAAACTCAGGAGCCTCGCCTGAAAACCAAGGAGACCCGCGGAAGCTTTCCGCAGGCCCACGAAGTTTTCCCCAGCGCCAGGGAAAACTCAGGAGCCTCTCCTGAAACCAAGGAGACCCGCGGAGGTTTTCTCCAGGCCCACGAAGTTTCCCCCAGCGTCAGGGAAAAACCAGGAGCCCTCCTGAAAGCAAGGAAATCCGCGGAGATTTTCCCTGGCGCCCGGAAGCTTTCCCAAGGGCTCGGGAGAACTTCTGGACGGGCCGCAGGCTTCTGCCGCCTCGGCGAGAATCTTCTCCGCGAGGCCGCGTTCTTCCCTCCACCCGCGTGGACTCTCCAAGGGTGCCGGGAAACGACCTCCGTCCGCCGGCAAGTTTCTCCAGCTGCAGGACGCTTCTATTCAGACGGATCCCCGATAAGATAACGTGGATGCTTAGAGCTGTCCGCGAGAGGAACATGACGGACCTGATCCCTGTCGAGGCCTATCGCGATACGGCGTTGTTCGATCGGCGCCGTATGGGTATCTTTTTGGGTTTGGCATTCGGGGCCGTAATGGCCCTGGTGTTTGGCCTGCTCGGGTGGCAGGGCCGGCCTTCTCGCGAAATGGTTTTTGTGGGTCTCGCGGCGGGCGCTCTCGCGGGACTTGTGTTTGGCTGGCTGGTCCCGCGCAATCTGGAGACGAAGCTTCGAGAGGCATCGGTGAAGGCGTATGAGGGCCATGGAAAGTACGCAGCACCGCCTCTTTCCGACGCCTTCACCCATCGATTGCCGAGCAGTCTGGTGAGGTCCCCTTCTATTGCCGTAGGAGGTGTTCTCTATGTAGGCCCGACCCGCGTCGTGTTCGTGCCTCACTCCATGAACTTGCCTCACCATCGAGCCCCGGTGGAGATCCCGCGGGCTCCCCTCTCCGTCTCGCTCCAGACTCCGCGGCTCACCGCGTTCCAGCGGTTGTTGATAACGGAGGCGCCCGAGCGGCTGGTGCTCTCGGCGGCAGGATCGTCCTGGGAGCTGGTCGTGCCCGCCCCCGAGCGCGTGCGGGACGCGCTCGGGGTGGTCTTGAACAACGGCGGCTAAACGACTACTTCGGAGCTCCGACCAGAGCCTGGAAGCGGCGATCGTTCCAGAGCGCCCGCAGGTCGGGGTCCTGGCTCGCGTACTCGGCATCGACCTCTTCGCGTTCCAGGCAGCCGGCCAGCTCTTTCAGGGCCTCTTCGGTCTGGCCGGCCTGGGCCAGGGCGCAGGCGAGGTTGTAGCTGTCCTCGCCGTGCTCCACGGCCTGACGGGCGGCGGCCAGGGCTTCGGGGCCGAGAGGGGTCCCGGTCTCGCTGGCCTGGGTCAGCAGGGTCGCGGACAGCAGGTACCAGCTCTGCCCATCCTCGGGATCGGTCTCCGTGGCCTTACGACAGGCCTCGATGGCCTGTGCCCGGAATCGGTCTCGTTCCGCAGCCCGTCCCCCGGTGCCGGCCTCGTCCGCCTGGAGGACCCGGCAGAAAGCCAGCCCTCTCCAGGCTCGCGAGAAGGTGGGATCGGACTCCACGGCGTTCTCGTATCCCGCGATCTCCTGGGCTCGGAGGTCTTCCGCCCGCTGCGGATCGGTCTCGGCGTCGGCCATTTCACCGAAGCAGGCGGCCAGGTTGTTCCAGGCGGTGGAGTCGGTGGGATCGACGTCCAGGGCGCGCCGGTAGGCCGCCATCTCCTGGTCCCGGAAGCGGCGCTTCAGGTCGGGGTCGTCCAGCTCGTCTACCCGCAGGCCGAGGCTGAATCCATAATTGGTCCAGGCCTCGACGTCGTCGGGATCGATCTCGACCGCGCGGCGGTAGGCATCCACCGAATCGTCCTGGAGCTGCCGCCGCCGGATCGGATCGGGCTCGTCTTCCGCCAGCTCCTCGACCGCCTGACCGAGGTTGGTCCAGGCGATCGAATCCGCGGGGTCGAGCGTCAGGGCCTTCCGGTAGGCCGTGACCTCCTCCTGGCGCAGCTCCCTCTGCCGCGCGGGATCGGCCTCCTCCGTCGCCTTCTCGCCGAGGTGATAGGCCAGTTGAGCCCAGGCGGCGGAATCCTTCGGATCCTCCTCGACTGCGCGGCGGTATTCCTCGATTTCGTCGTCCTGATCGGCTCTCATGTCTGTACCTCCCGGGCGCATTGTATCCACAGGAGGTTATCCGCGCCTCACCGCCGCTGTGCCCTGGGGGCCGCCCCTCCCGCCGCCACCGCCGTACACAGGCGGGCGACCAGCCGGCTCAGGGCGACATCGGCTTCGGAGCTCTCTCCCTTGATCTGCATCTCGGTGTCCAGCAGCTCGGCGGGGAGCCGGGCCGCGACCTGATCGGTCAGGCGGGAGGCGGCCAGGTAGGCCTTGTGGAGACGGAAGGGGTGGATCCCCGCCAGGGGGTTTTTGCCGCCGGTCGGGATGGCGCCCTGAAGGGCCGGAGCGAGGCGGTCTTTGAAGCGGGCGAAGTTGCTTTCGCCGCCCGGCACGCGGGCGACTTTCATCATCCCGCGGATGGCCGTCAGATGCCGGCAGAAGGATCCGAAGAGGCTCAGGAAGGTCAGCCGGGCGACCAGGGGATCGTCCGCCGAGCCGATCAGCCGTCCGAGACGGTCGAGAGCCTCGCCGGGCCGGCCGGCGGAGATGGCGTCCAGCAACTGCCAGACGTCCTCTTCCCCGCGATCCTCGACCGACTGCTCGACCAGCTTCCGGTCAATTTTTCCGCCCTCTCCGGCGAGCTGCGCGAGCTTGCGGTACTCCCCGGCCAGGCGGGCGGTCGAGTCGGAGTCCACCCCTTCGCCTTTGCGGCCCCCGGCGGCGCTCTCTTTGCGGAGGGTCCGCCGCGCCAGCTCGTTCAGGGCGTCGGTGGCGATGGTCACGCCGGTCTGGCGCTCTAGCTCTCCGGCCAGGAGGTCGAGTCCCTGCCAGCCGCCGCCGCGCTCGGATTCCAGCTCGCCGACCGCCAGCACCGCCCCTCGCTCGGCGAGGAGCTGCACCACCGGGTGATCGGTGGCGACGGTCCGCTCGGCGAGGACCAGGCAGTGCCCGGCCGGGAGCCCGCCGCGGACCAGGTCCGTCAGCTCGGCCAGCTCCCCCTCGCCCTGACCCTGGAGTCCCTCGGCCCGGGCGGACTCCAGCAGGGCGGCGAGGCCGGTGCGCAGCTCGTCCACCTGCTTCTTGGTCCGCTTCGAGCCCCCTTTGCCGCGCTTCCCCCCTTCGAGCACCCAGGCCGGCAGCTCGGCGATGGCGCGGTCGGCCGGCCCCGAGTAGGGGTCTACGTCGAACAGGTGAAGGGCCTGGAGGAGGCGCGAGGCGGCCTGGCGCTCGCGGCCGGAGAGGGCCCGCCCCGAGTCCCCGGTGAAGGGCAGGGCCTCCTGGGCGTCGTCGATCAGCTCGGCGGCGGCGCTGCGGTCCGCCAGGACGGCGGTGTCCACCGCCAGCAACACCTTGGCGGAGGCGAAGAGGGAGAAGGTCCGCAGATCCTGTAGCAGCGGGGAGAGCGACGGCGGGTGGCGGTACGACTCGACCGCCACGCCGGCGGCGCGGGCCAGGGTCTCGGCCGCCCGTTCGGCGGCGGGCACGGCGAGCACCAGGTCGCCGTGAACCAGGCAGACCTGGGTAGGCTCGCCGTCCCGGATCAGGCCGGAGAGGAATTTGTCGACGGATACAGGCATGGCGGCTTCTCCGTGCGGGTCACCGCGGAAGAGCGGACCGCCCTACGGCCCAAAAAAGACAGGGAAAGGGCCGGGCTCCGCCGGGGGGCGTCACGCCGGGGAGATGCCTCGGCGTGCGCCCGGTCCCGAGGGGCGGCCCGGCCCGATCAATCTTCGCTGAGCATCCCCTTCTCGGACAGCTCCTGGCAATCGATGCAGTAGCGGGCCCAGGGGATCGCCTGGAGGCGCTGAATGCTGATCCGCTGTGCGCAGTTCACGCAGCGCCCGTATGTCTTCTCATCCATGCGCCTGAGCGCGTCCTCGATTTGCAGCAGGAGGACTCGCTCGCCGTCCGACAGCGAGAACATCAGCTCGCGGTTGTAGGCGTTGTTGGCACGGTCCACGATGTCCTCGGTCGGATCGTCGGCCGACTCCTGACCCGCCCGGACATCCTGGTTGTACATGTCGAGAATCTCCTGCCGTTGTTGCAGGAGCCGCTCGCGAAGCTCGGCGTACTGGTCGTCGTTGGACGTATCGGCGGTGTCGGGCACCACCGTCTTGGCCTTCTGGGTCTTGGCCACGCTGCTATCTCCTTTCCAAGGCTCCGTATCGAACCCCAGGCTGGATCTCCCTCATGGGGGCCCTCAAAGGGGTTCGCGATGATAACCCATTCCGGCCTCAATGGAGAGGGCGCGGAAGATCTGCTCGTACAGCACGACACGTGCCAGCTCGTGGGTGAGGGTCATGGGCCCCAGGGAGAGGGTCTGGCGGGCGGCGTCCCCCACGGCGCGGTCGAGGCCGAGGTCGGAGCCGATCAGAAAGGCGATGGCGTGCGGCCACTCCCCCTTGAGACGGGCGAGACGGTCGGCGAACTGTTCGGAGGACAGCTTGTCCCCCCGGCTGTCGAGGGCGATGGTCCAGACCGGGTCGGGCAGGGCGCCGAGGAGGGCCTGCCCCTCGGCGCGCATCCGCTGGGGGTCGTCCGGCGAGGTGCGGGCGCGGACGGGGAGATCGCGGATGGGGGTCATGCGGGCGATCCGCGTCCGGTAGGAGGCGCAGATCTCTTCCCAGTTGGAGCGCTGGTGCCGGCCGGCCCAGACGATGAGGAGCTCCCGGGCCACGTTTCAGGCCGCGGTCTCAGGCAACCGTGGCGTCCTCGTTTTCGGGGCTCTCCTTGGCGATGTAGTTCTCCCACTCGTCGATGTAACCCAGGGTCTTGAGGTCGCGCATGCGGTCGAGGAAGACGACGCCGTTCAAGTGGTCGTTTTCGTGCTGGATGATGCGGGCCTCGTAGCCGTCGGCGAGGTAGTCGAGCGGGCGGCCGGTGCGGTCGAGCCCCTGGACCCGCACCTTGGGGTGGCGCGGCACCAGCCCGCGCAGGTCCGGGATCGAGAGGCACCCCTCCCAGTCGTAGACCAGCTCGCGGGAGAGCGGCGTGATCATGGGGTTGATGACGACGTGGAGGGGCACGCCTTCGTCCCCTTCAAAGCGCGGCGGCGCCTCGTAGACGAAGATCTGGGCCTCGACGCCGACCTGGGGGGCGGCAAGCCCGACTCCGCGGGCGTCTTTCATGGTCTCGACCATCTCGTCGAGCAGCGTCTGGACTTCCGGATCTCCCAGGCGATC
>DATAHG010000866.1:0-2195 GCA_036263295.1 Thermoanaerobaculia bacterium
AACCTCTATCTCGGCACAGACGCGGGCAATCCCGCCGTCTCGACGGGGAACCGCAACACCGCCCTCGGCGAATATGCCCTGTCGTCCAACACCTCCGGCTCGGACAACACGGCGGTCGGCAACGAGGCCTGCCTGGCCAACACGGAAGGGGATTCCAACACCGCGGTTGGCTCGTTCGCCCTGCTTTCCAACACCACGGGCGACGTGAACACGGCGATCGGCTCGGGCTCGCTGGTCTCCAGCACGACCGGCAGCGCCAACTCGGCTCTCGGGGTCGGCTCCCTTAACTCGAATACGACCGGCGGGTCGAATACCGCGGTCGGCTTCCAGGCGCTGTTCAGCAACTCGACCAGCAGCAACAACACCGCGGTCGGCGCCAACGCCCTGGGCAACGCCAGCGGTTCCGGCAATATCGCGCTCGGCCGGTCGGCAGGCTTCAATATCACCAGCGGCAGCAACAACATCGACATCGGCAACCTCGCGCCAGGCAATGAATCGAACACGATCCGCATCGGCAGCAGCACGCAGACCGCGACCTATATCGCGGGGATCAACGGTGCAACCGCGTCGAGCGGCGTGCAGGTCTACGTGGACTCCTCCGGCAAGCTCGGCACCGTGACCTCCTCCAAGCGTTTCAAGGAGGACGTGCAGGACATGGCCGAGGCGAGCGACACCCTCCTGCGGCTGCGCCCAGTCACCTTCCACTACAAGAAGGGTTATGACGACGGCTCCCACCTCCTCCAGTTCGGCCTGATCGCCGAGGAGGTGGCGCAGGTCGCTCCGGAGCTGGTCCAGAACGACGCGAACGGGAAGCCGTTCACCGTCCGCTACCACGCGGTCAACGCCATGCTCCTCAACGAGCTCCAGAAGCAGCACGCAAAGGTGGAGGAGCAGGCGGCCGAGCTGGCTCGCCAGAAGGCGCAGATCGAGCAGCAGGAGGCCCGCATCCAGCGGCTGGAGGCTCTGCTCTCCAAGTAGGGGCCGATTCCGGCTGCGCACTGATCTCGAAACCACCCTCACCCCCAGCCCCTCTCCCGGCCGCACGCCCATCCTGCCGGGAGAGGACTACGGTGGTCCGCGAATCGGAGACGGAGCGGATCGCGGTGCAGGAGGGAGACCGGCCTTTCACCCTCGGGTCCCCGCCATCCGATCGAGGAAGGGCTCGCCGGGATCTGGCTGCCCACGCCGCGGCACCGCCCGGGACCCGCACCCGTGCTATCCTAGGCCGTCAATTCCTGACAGTCCTCATCAAGGAGCTCTCCAATGAGCGAGGTCCGCGTTGCGCAGCGGGTGCGGTATGCGTTTGACAACAGCATGTCCAAGGGGGCCATCGCCCTCATGGGCTACCTGGGATTGGCCTCGCTGGCGCTGATCCTGGTGGCCGCGCTGGTAGTCGTCCTCTTCCACATCTCCCCGGCCGGCGAAGAGCAGCCCGGCGTCTTCGAAGCCATGTGGCTGAGCCTCATGCGTACCCTGGACTCGGGGACCATGGGCGGCGACGCCGGCACCGGATTCCGCGGCGTCATGCTGTTCGTCACCCTCGGCGGCATCTTCATCGTCAGCTCTCTGATCGGCGTCATCAACAGCGGCATCGAATCCAAGCTCGACGAGCTGCGCAAGGGGCGCTCGTTCGTCGTCGAGCGCGATCACACGCTGATCCTCGGCTGGTCGCCGAAAATCTTTACAATCCTCTCCGAGCTGGTCCAGGCGAACGAAAACCGCCACAAGCCGCGCGTCGTGATCCTTGCCGACCGCGACAAGGTGGAGATGGAAGACGAGATCGCCGAAAAGGTGCCCGACACCGGCAAGACCCGCGTCATCTGCCGCACCGGCAGCCCGCTCGATCTGAACGATCTGGAGATCGTCAATCCTCATCAGGCGCGATCGATCATCATCCTCGCGCCGGAGAGCGGCGACCCCGACCCCGAAGTGATCAAATCGATCCTCGCCCTGACCAACAATCCGAACCGGCGTCCCGAACCCTTTCACATCGTCGCCGAGCTGGCTGAGCTGCGGAACCTCGAAGTGGCTCGCCTGGTCGGCAAGGATGAGGTGCAGATCATCGTCACCAGCGACCTGATCTCGCGCATCCTGGTGCAGACCTCGCGGCAGTCCGGCCTGTCGGTGGTCTATACCGAGCTGCTCGACTTCGGCGGCGACGAGATCTATTTCCAGGAAGAGCCGGGGCTGGTCGG
>DATAHG010000867.1:0-4773 GCA_036263295.1 Thermoanaerobaculia bacterium
GCCAGCCAGGCGGCCGGCGCCGAGCCCGAGCGGCGCCAGAGCAGGTGGAAGAGGAGCCCGAAGGTGGCGATGATCAGCCCCCACTTCCAGAGCGCCAGGGAGGGCATCCCGAAGAGGCGGATCCAGCCGGCATAGAGCACGTCGGACAGCCACTCGTGGTTGAGCCAGGGGCGGCCCGGAGTGAACCCCCAGGGGTCCGTGCCGGGGAGGGCGCGGCGGCCGAGGATCCAGCGGCCGGCGGCGATGTGCCACCAGAGGTCCGAGCCGCGGACGATCACGAATCCGAACGACCCGGCGGTGAGGGCGGCGGCGAGGTACCAGAGCGGACGGACCCAGGCCGGCGGTGCAGGCCGGGGGGCTGGGGCCTGCGGCGGCCGGGCTTCGCGGCGGCCGGGCCGGTTCTTGGAGAATTTCTTTGCCATCGCAACCGCTCCCCGAAAATCCGGAGCGGGCGATCTTAGCAGGTCGAATTGTTCGGCAAGGCGCGCTGGAGGTGCGGGCCGAAATGCGGTAGGGTGGGCTCCCCGAGTTGGAGAGAACCATGGCCCGATCCCCCCACGTGCTGGTCGCCGGCGCCGGAGCCTTCGGCGGCTGGACGGCCCTGTCCCTGCGCCGGGCGGGCGCCCGGGTGACCCTCCTCGACGCCTGGGGGCCGGGCAACTCCCGTTCGAGCTCGGGCGGCGAGACCCGGATCATCCGCGGCGTCTACGGCCCCGACCGCATTTATGTGGACTGGGTGGCGCGCGCCTTCGATCTCTGGCACGAGCACGAGGCACGCTGGGGGGTACGCCTGCTGCAGCCGACCGGCGCGGTCTGGATGTTCGAGGGGGACGACGGCTATGCCCGCTCTAGCCAGCCGCTGATGCGCGAGGCCGGCCTGGCGTTCGACGAGATCGGCCCCGCGGAGGCGCGGCGGCGCTTCCCGCAGATCGACTTCGAGGGGGTCCGCACCGTCTTCCATGAGCCCGGCGCCGGGTATCTGCTGGCCCGGCGCGCCTGCCAGGCGGTGGTCGAGGCGTTCGTGGCCGAGGGCGGCGAATACCGGCAGGCTGCGGTCCGCCCCGGCCCGATCGAGGACGGCGGCCACGGCGGCGGCCTGCGGGATGTCGAGCTGTCGGATGGCTCGACCCTCTCGGCCGACCTCTACGTCTTCGCCTGCGGCCCCTGGCTGGGCGAGGTCTTTCCCGAGGCGGTGGGCGACCGCATCGTGCCGACCCGCCAGGAGGTCTTCTTCTTCGGCACCCCGGCCGGCGATCCGCGCTGGCAAGAGGGGCGCCTGCCGATCTGGATGGATTTCGGCGCCGAGGACATCTTCTACGGCCTGCCCGGCAACGAAGGCCGCGGGATCAAGGTGGCGGAGGACACCCGGCGCGAGCGGATCGATCCGACCCGCGACGAGCGGACGGTCAGCCCGGACCGGCTGGAGGCGGCCCGCCACTATCTCGCCCGCCGCTTCCCGGACCTCGCCGGGGCGCCCCTGGTGGAGTCGCGGGTCTGCCAGTACGAGAACACGCCGGACGGCCACCTCCTGATCGACCGCCACCCGGAGGCCGGCAACGTCTGGCTGGCCGGCGGCGGCTCGGGGCACGGCTTCAAGCTCGGCCCCGCCCTCGGCGAGCACCTGACCCGGCTGGTCCTGCACGGCGCCGACCCGGAGCCGCTCTTCGCGCTCGCCCGTCTCGATTCGGCGGCCGGCACGGCGCTCACCAGCCAGCTCTCGCGGACCGGCTGAGGCGCCCCCCCGCCGGGTCGCCCCGGGTGCCAGAGACTTCGACCTGAGCTAAAATACGGTCCGCCGTCCCGGCCGACCCAGAACTGGAGGTCCGTATGTCGTCGAGATCCCGCACCGTCGCCAATATGGCCAACATCGCCAACATCGCCCTCGTGGCCGTCCTTTTCTCCTGCTGCCTCGTGCCCTCGGCGCGGGCGGACCGCAGCGTCCTCAAGAAGCCGGCGGCCGGCGAGTCCGGCAGCCTGTACGAGAAGGGCGTCGCGGCCGTCAAGGCGCAGAAATACGCCGAGGCTCTGCCGCTGTTCGAAAAGGCCAACCAGCTCGACAAGGACAACCCCGACACCCTCAACATGCTGGCCTACACCCAGCGCAAGCTGGGCAAGATCGAAACGGCGATCGAGAACTACAACCGGGCGCTCAAGCTGCGTCCGAACTTCCCCCAGGCGCGCGAGTACCTGGGCGAGGCGTACATCCAGGCCGCGCTGCGCGAGATCCAGGCGCTCAAGAGCTCCGACGCCGAAGGGCAGAAGGAGGCCGAGGTCCTGATCAAGGCGCTGAACGACGCGGCCACCAACGCCCGCAAGGGCGGCACGAAGGCGGCGGCCGGCGGCGGCAAGGCGTCCTGGTGATCCCGGCGGGCCGGCGCGCTCCCTTCCGTTGCCGGCACCCCGTATTAGGTGATGCCTTGAATTCTCCCCGTGTAGACAGTCCGGAGGTTTTTGGATGGAAACCCTGCTGAAGGACCTGCAGTACGGCGCTCGGACCCTGGCGAAGAGGCCGACCTTTACCCTGGTGGCGATTCTCTCGCTGGGCCTGGGGATCGGCGCCAACGCGACGATCTTCTCCTGCATCAACGCCGTCTTGCTGCGGCCTCTGCCGGTGAAGGACGCGTCCTCCCTGCTGTCCGTCTACGCGCAGGACAGCACCAACGGCGGCCTGTTCCCGTTCTCCTATCCGAACTACATCGATTACCGCGACAACAACCAGGTCTTCTCGCAGCTCGCGGCCTACCGGGCGGTCCCGATCAGCCTCAACAGCGGCGAGGGCCTGCCCGAGCGGATCGTCGGGGAGCTGGCCTCCGAGAACTACTTCGAGACGCTCGGGGTGGGCGCCTACCGCGGCACCCTGTTCTCGCCGAAGGAGGACAAGCCGGGCTCGACCCCGGTGGTCGTCCTCAGCCACCGGCTCTGGGAGCGCCGCTTCGGGAGAGACCCGGAGATCATCGGCAAGCCGATCCAGCTCAATGGGCGGGCCTTCACGGTGACCGGCATCGCCCCGCCGGGCTTCGGCGGCCTCAACATGCTGCGCGCCCCCGAGCTGTGGGTGCCGATGAACATGCACCAGCAGATCCTCACCGGCGAGCTGTCGATCGTCTTCGACAAGCGGCGGACCAAGATCTTCAGCCTGGTCGGCCGCCTGAAGCCGGGAGTCGGCGCGGAGCAGGCGGAGGCCGCGCTGCAGTCGATCTCCAAGCGGCTGGAGGAGCAGTTCCCGCTCGCCAACCAGGGGCTCGCGGCGACCGTCGCGCCGCTGGTCCAGAACCGCCTTGGGCCGGATACCGAAAAGACCTACTTCCGCGCCGCCGAGCTGCTGATGGTGGTGGTCGGCCTCGTCCTGCTGATCGCCTGCGCCAACGTCGCCAACCTGCTGCTCGCCCGCGCCAGCTCGCGCCGCAAGGAGATCGCCATCCGCCTGGCGATCGGCACCGGCCGGGCGCGGCTCATCCGGCAGCTCCTGACCGAGAGCATCCTGCTCGCCGTGCTCGGCGGCCTCGCCGGCCTGCTGTTCGCCTACTGGGCCGCCCGCGCCCTGTGGACGTTCCGGCCG
Source organism: Thermoanaerobaculia bacterium (assembly GCA_036263295.1). Taxonomy (GTDB): domain Bacteria; phylum Acidobacteriota; class Thermoanaerobaculia; order Multivoradales; family UBA5704; genus DATAHG01. Next base: position 3,560 of record DATAHG010000867.1, read on the forward strand.
CCGTTCCTGCCCGACTCGGTGGACCTCGGCCTCGACACGCGGGTGCTCGTCTTCACGTTCCTGCTGTCCCTGCTGACCGGCCTGATCTTCGGCCTGATCCCGGCGCTCCAGGCGACGCGGCCCGAGCTGGTGCCGGCGCTCAAGGACCAGACCCAGCCGGTCAACGCCGGGCCGGGCCGGCTGCGCCTGCACGGCATCTTCGTCGTCGCCCAGACCGCCCTCGCCCTGGTGTCGCTGATCGGCGCCGGCCTGTTCCTGCGCAGCCTCCAGCGCGCCCAGGAAATCGATCCGGGCTTCGACAGCCAGCACCTCCTGGTGATGTCGTTCGACGTCGGCATCCTTAACTACGACCGGCCGCAGGCGGAGGGGTTCGTCCGCCGCATGATCGAGCAGGTCGAGGCGATCCCGGGAGTCGAGTCGGCGACGGTCGCGAACCACCTGCGGCTCGCCGCCGGCGGCAGCATCAGCAGCGTGGTGATCGAAGGGGAGACGCCGGAGAGCGGCGTGGACGTGCGGACCAACACCGTGGGCCTGAACTATTTCGAAACGCTGGGGATCCCGATCATCGAAGGGCGGGACTTCAACCCCTCGGACGTCGAGCCGAGCCCGCTCGGCTGGGCGATCGTCAACGAGGCGATGGTCGAGAAGTTCTGGCACGGCCGCAGCCCGGTCGGCCAGCGCTTCTCGATCTTCAACCTCCCCGGCCAGCCGTTCGAGGTGGTCGGCGTCGCCAAGGACGGCAAATACGACAGTCTCGGCGAGGCCTCCCGTCCTTATATGTACTTCCTGTTCGGCCAGGTGCCGGACTGGGCCCTCACCCTGCACGTCCGCACCTCGGGCGATCCGCAGACCATGCTGGCGGCGATCCGCAACACCGTGCAGTCGCTCGACCCGGCCCTGCCGCTCACCAACGTCAAGACGATGGACCAGGTGATCACCGACGCCCTCTGGGCGCCGCGGATGGCGGCCTCCCTGCTCGCCATCTTCGGCCTGCTGGCGCTGGCCCTCGCGATCATCGGGATCTACGGAGTGTCGGCCTACACCGTGAGCCAGCGGCGCCAGGAGATCGGCATCCGCATGGCGCTCGGCGCCCAGCGCGGCGACGTGCTGGGGCTGATCCTGCGGCAGAACATGGTGTCGGTGGTGGTCGGCCTCGGCCTCGGGCTGCTCGCCGCCTTCACCCTCAGCCGGCTGGTCGCGAGCTTCCTCTTCGG
>DATAHG010000868.1:0-1720 GCA_036263295.1 Thermoanaerobaculia bacterium
GATCGGGGCGAGCAGGAGGGACAGGATGCTATCCATAAGGCTTTGCACCTCCCCGTTTTGCAGTCGAGTTGATCGCCAAGTATACCTGACGAACCGTCAGGGCATATCCTCGAAGCCGCGGGGCGGCGTGGTCTTCAACCCGAAGCGAACGGAAAGAATGCGGATCAGGAAGACGAGAGCGATCGTGGCCCAGGCGGAGGGAGTCTCGGGCCAGCCCACGATTTGGGTGAGCATAAGGAAAAAGACGCAGCCGGCGAGCGCCGCCACGGCCTGGAAGGTGCCGGGTTTGAAGAGGTCCGGCTCGCGGCGGACGGCCACGTCGCGCAGCAGGCCGCCGCCGACCGCGTTCACGGTGCCGACCAGCACGACCCCGAGCAGGTCCAGCCCCGCTGCGCTGGCGCGGCTCATCCCGACCAGGGCATAGGCCCCGATTCCGATCGCGTCGAAGAAGCCGACCAACTCATCGAATCCCCAGACTTTCTGGATTCGGTTGCCGAAAACCCAGACAGTGAGGGACGCCGCCAGCACGATCGCCAGATAGACCGGCGTCTGCACCAACACCGGCGGACCTTGCTGGAGGAAGAGGCCGTCGCGCAGCAGGCCGCCGCCGGTCGCCGAGACCAGGGCCACGGAGAAGAGGCCGACGATGTCATACCTCCGGCGGGCGGCGATCAGCGCGCCGGAAACCCCCCACAGAAAGGTGGCGCCGTAATCGAAAGCGATGGGGAGGAGGAATTCGTTCACTTTTTCCGGCCGCCATGGACTGGACGGTAGACCGGAGCCAGGAAGACACTCTCGAAATCCGGGCCGACGACCGGGACCTGCACCAGGAGCTGCCAGTACACCGCCTCCTCCTTGAGCAGGTCGGTGCCGGGCTGGTCGCCGGGAACTTCGATCTCGATCCGCACCTCTTGGAGAGGGCCCTGGGACACCGGGATCTCCACCTCCTGCTCGTAGTGGATGAACGGCTCGAGCGCTCTCCGGACATTCCCGCTCCGATCGGCGGGGCGCTCGGTCCACTCGTCCTTCAGACGGCGCAGGGTGGCGCGGGCGGGCCCGGTCGCGGACAGCCGGCGGGAGGGGCTGAGCACCGCCTCCAGCCGCGAGCCCGTGAAAGCCGGGAAGGTCGTCCAGGTGATGCGGGGGCGGCCGAACCGCAGGCCCTGCCAGAGCTTCTGGAGCGAATCGTAAAGAATCAGCAAGCCGAACAGGTCGAGGATCACAATGATGATGATGAAGATCCAGGAGCCTGAGGCCAGGGCGATATTGAAGAATCCGATCAGCGCGAGGAAGGCGACGCGGCCGAGCACCATGCCGCCGATGCCGGTGGAGCCGTCCTGAAGCATGCCCTGGGGCTTCCAGGGGTAGTCCGAAGCCCAGGGCTGGCCGGGATCGACGCGGGTCTTCTCGCGCCGGGTCTCGTGCCGCGACCCGGTGGCGAAGACTTGCAGCATTCGCAGGGCGACCAGGGCGAAAATGGTTCCCATCCCCATGGCGGCGAGGAAGAAGCGGGGATCGCCGTTCTCGCGCAGAGAGTCGCGGTAGGGACCGAAAGTCCCTGCGAGGCCGAAAAGGAAAAGGGCGACCCCGATCCCGGTGAAGAAGAGAAGGAAGCAGCCAGGGCCCCGCAGCAGCGCGAGGAAAGCCGCGAAGCTCATCGCCTCGCCAGGAACCGGCATGGCGGAACGGGGGGGCGCGAAGGCGGATTTGCGCTCCAGGG
>DATAHG010000869.1:0-2992 GCA_036263295.1 Thermoanaerobaculia bacterium
CGCAGATCACGGAAGACCTGGAGATCCCCGAGGAGGAGCTGACGTTCCTGACGTCGCGCAGCGGCGGTCCAGGAGGGCAGAACGTCAACAAGCTGGAGACCAAGGTGACGCTCCGGTTCGATCTCGCCGGCTCGCCGCGCCTGAGCGAAGAGCAGCGGCAGCGGATCCGCGAGCGGCTGGCGACTCGGATCACGCGCGACGGGATCCTGCAGGTCTCGTCGCAGCGCCACCGGACCCAGGCGGCGAACCGCGAGGCTGCGGTCGCCCGGTTCGCGGAGCTGGTCGGGGAGGCTCTTCAGGAAGAGATGCCCCGCAAGCCGACGAAGGTCCCCCGGGCCGTGAAGCGCCGCCGCCTGGAGGACAAGCGGCGCCGGAGCGAGACGAAGCGAGGCCGGGCCGGATTGGGTGGGGAGTAGCCGGATTACCCCCCGGCCTTCGAACGCGTGTACTGCGCCTCGTGGTGGGGGCGCCCGGGGCTGTGGGGGTGGAGGGTCCCGCGGGTGGTCATCCGGCGCAGGATCACGGAGACCAGGCGGGGGTTGACCGGCTTGCCGCCGAGGCGGTCGGAGTAGCGCGCCTCGATCTCTTTGGCCACCGACTCGGCTCCGAAAGGAGCGTCCAGGGCTTGCCCTTCGAGGACCCGGCTCACCAGACGGCTCAGCATGGTGCGGCCGCTGGCGGCGGCAAGGCCGTCTTTCTCGCCGCGTTTCCGGGTTTCGGCCGGCCCGGGGAGGGCCGCCACGGTCTCCGCGCTCTCTTTCAGCGCTTCGTGCTGGCGGGAGAGCCGTTCGACCTCGGCCGCGTGGGTGGAGCGCTGCTCGCGGTGGAGCTCTTCCTGCCGGGCATGGAAGGCCTCCCGCTCCCGGTGATGGGTGAGTTGGGCTTCGAGGCGGGTGAGGGCCTCGCTGACGGACAGGTTTCTGCTCATCCTGGGCTCCCTGACGAATTCGCGTCAAACGGACGATTCGCGGCGAATCTTCGCGACAAACGAGCACACCTTCACAAGTTTGCTGCAAGTCGGCGCGTTTCGCAACACCGCTCCCGTTGTAGGATCCTCCAGGGAGGGCGCAAGATGGATGACCTCGAACGATTCTTCAGCTCGGCGGAGCTCGACGCCGTGGAGGCCGCGGTCCGGGAGGCCGAGGCCCGCACCTCGGGGGAGATCGTGCCGTATGTGGTCGCGGCGAGCGATGAGTACCCGACCGCCTCCTGGAAAGGGGCGGCGTTCGGGGCCTTTCTCGCGCCGCTGATCGCGGCGGCCGCTTACCAATATGGAGAGTTCTGGGCGACTCACGTCCTGCTCTGGATCGCTCTGCCGGCGGCGGGCGGCGGCGCCCTCGGCTATCTGCTGACCGAGATCATTCCGGCCCTGCGGCGCCTCCTGGCCGGCGACGAGGTGCTGGAGACGCGGTCCCGCCTGCGCGCCGAGGCCGCCTTTCTCGAAGCCGAGGTCTTCCGCACCCGGGAGCGCACCGGCATCCTCCTGTTCCTCTCCCTCTTCGAACGCCGCGTGGTGGTCCTCGGCGACGTGGGTATCCATCAGAAGGTCCAGGCGGGGGAGTGGGACGGCATCGTCCGCACGGCGGTCGAGGGGATCCGCTCCCGCCGCCCCGCCGAGGCCCTGGTGGCGGCGATCCGCGAGTGCGGGGCGCTCCTCGAACGCCATGGGGTCGAGCGCCGTGCCGACGACCAGGACGAGCTGTCGAACGAGCTGCGCCGCGGGCGCCGCGAGAGGGACGGCCAATGAGAGCTTCCCGCGGATTCGTGGCTCTCCTCCTCGTCCTGTTCCTTCTGCCGGCGCTCGCCGCCGCCCTGGACGTCCCCTACCTCTCCGGCCGGGTGGTGGACGAGGCCAACATGATCCCGGTCGACGCCCGCCAGCGGATCGAGTCCAGGCTTACCGAGGTTGAGCGCCAGACCGGCATCCAGGTCGCGGTGCTGACGATCGAGAGCCTCGAAGGGGAGCCCCTGGAGGACTATTCGGTCCGCGTGGCGCAGACCTGGAAACTGGGGCAGCAAGGGAAGGACAACGGGGTCCTCCTCCTCATCGCCAAGCAGGACCGCAAGATGCGCATCGAGGTGGGGTACGGCGCCGAGCCGCTCCTCACCGACCTCAAAAGCGACCGCATCCTCGACGACATCATCCGGCCCGCCTTCCGCAACGGCGACTTCGCCGGCGGCATCGAGAAGGGGGTGGGGGCCATCGTCACCACCCTGACCGGCGGCGAGCTGCCGGCGCCGGCTCCGGAGAACCAGCCGCAGCCGCTCAGCGGTACGGCCTGGGTGGTCCCGCTGCTGATCTTCCTTCTGGTCGTCGGCACCTTCTCGCTCTCCGCGATCCGGGCTCCGGGGTGCGGCGGCTGGTTCCTCTACGTCTTCCTGATGCCGTTCTACTACTTCATTCCGTCCATGATCCTCCCCTGGCTCGGTCTGGTCTCGGCGGGGATATGGGCGGTCGCCTTCCCGATCCTTCGCGCGGTGCTCGGAAAACGGCCTCCTGGAGGAGGGCGGTGGGGAGGCGGTGGCGGCCGGGGCTTCTTCCCGCCGTTCGTCTTCTTCCCTGTGGGCGGCGGCGGCCGTCACCGCGGAAGCGGCGGCTGGTCGAGCGGCGGCGGCGGTTTTGGCGGCGGGTTCTCGGGCGGTGGCGGCAGCTTCGGCGGCGGCGGCGCGTCGGGGAGCTGGTAGTCAGCCCAGGAACGTCACAACGCAGGGATGTTCGGTGACAAAGCGCCGGGAGGTCGTGACGACATCCCGGCGCTTTGTCATGAAGCCCCGGCAGGTTGGGACAAACTCTCCAGACAGCGTGACGACGCTTGGCCAGGTCGTGACGACCCGTAGAGAGTCCATGACAACATCTCTGTAGAACGTGGCAAAGCGGAGAGATGTTGTCACGGACTTCCGATGCAACGTGACAAAACAGGGATAACTAGTAACAACACGCCGATGTTGAGTGACGAAGTGTGGAGACATCGTGACGTAATACACAGACTCC
>DATAHG010000870.1:0-2305 GCA_036263295.1 Thermoanaerobaculia bacterium
GGCATCCAATCCGATGACCTCCCGCAGGTCCACCCCGAGCAGCGGCTGGAAGAGATCGGCGCAGCTGTCCAGCTCCTCCCGGAACACCGGCTCCGCCCCGTAGAGCCCGCGCGCCATGCCCGGATAGTGGTCCCCCACCCCCGGCAACAGAAAGGCCACCGGCCGGTTCCCCGGCTCGAGGTAGCTCCCGAGCAGCCGGCGGCCGTCGCGCTCCGCCAGCCAGCGCCGGGCCTCTCCCGTTTCCCGGCAGACCAGCGCCCGCCGGTAGGGGAAGATCCGCCGCCCGGTCTGGAGAGTGGAGGCCACATCGGCCAGGTCCTGCTCCGGCTGCTCCTCCAGGTGGGCCGCCAAGCGATCCGTCATCGCCTCCAGGGCCGCCTCGCTTTTGGCCGACAAGAGCAGGAGCTGCCAGGGGCGCGACGGCGTGGTCGGCTCCGGCTCCGGGGCTTCCTGGAGCACGGCGTGGGCGTTGGTGCCGCCGAGCCCGAACGAGCTGACCCCGGCGCGGCGCGGGCCGGCGGCGGTGTCGTCGACGGCGGCGGGCCAGTCCGCCAGGGCTGCGTTGACGTAGAAGGGGCCGCTCGCGAAATCGATCACCGGGTTGGGCCGCTCGAAGTGGAGGCTCGGCGGGATCTGCCGGTTTTCCAGGGCGAGCACGGCCTTCATCAGGCCGGCCACCCCGGCCGCGGCCGAGCAGTGGCCGACGTTGGTCTTGATCGAGCCGAGGGCACAGAAGCCCTTGCGCTTCGCCCCGTTCTCTCCCCCCTGGAAAGCCTTGGTGAGGGCGGCCACCTCGATCGGATCGCCGAGGGCGGTGCCGGTGCCGTGGCACTCGACGTAGCCGATCGACTCGGGGTCGACCCCGGCCAGGGCCTGGGCGGTGGCGATCGCCTCGGCCTGGCCGTCCACCCCGGGGGCGGTGAAGCCGACCCGGGCAGCGCCGTCGTTGTTGATCGCCGAGCCGAGGATCACGGCGCGAATCGGGTCGCCGTCGGCCAGGGCGTCCTCCAGGCGGCGCAGGGCCACCACCCCCACCCCGCTGCCGTAGACCGAGCCGTCGGCGCGGGCGTCGAAGGCGCGGCAGTAGCCGTCCGAGGAGTCGAGGCCGCCGGGGGTGTAGAAGTACCCGCTCTTCTGCGGCAGCTTGATCGAGACGCCGCCCGCGAGGGCGAGGTCGCACTGGTAGGCGAGCAGGCTCTGGCAGGCGAGGACGGTCGCGACCAGCGAGGTCGAGCAGGCGGTCTGCACGTCGAAGCTCGGGCCGCGCAGGTTGAGCTTGTAGGAGACGAAGGTGGTCAGGTAGTCGCGGTCGGTGCCGAGCGCCGCCTGGTAGCCGCCGATCGACTCCAGCAGCTCGGGGTTGGTCGCCAGGTGGTGGAGGAAGTAGGTGCTGAGGGTCACCCCGCCGAAGACGCCGATCGGGCCGGGGAAGCGCTCGGGGTCGTGACCGGCGTCCTCCAGGGCCTGGTGGGCGTGCTCCAGGAAGAGGCGGTGTTGGGGATCCATCAGCTCGGCCTGGCGGGGGGCGAGGTCGAAGAAGCGGGCGTCGAAGAGGTCCACCTCTTCCAGCACCCCGCGCGCCTTGACGTAGGCCGGGTTGCGCAGGGTCTCCGGGGAGACCGCGGTCTCGATCTCGGAGTCGGCGAAACGCGAGATGCAGTCCCGCCCCTCGCGCAGGTTGCGCCACAGCTCCGCGAGGTCGCGGGAGCGCGGGAAGCGCCCGGCCATGCCGATGATGGCGATCCCGTCGAGGCCGTTGCCGTCTGCCATGCGCGCTCCGTCGTCCTTCTCAGCGGGGGCGGCGCGCCCGGGCCAGCTCTCGCTGCCGGCGCGCCGCCTCGATCTGCTTCTGAGCCCGGTCCTGCGCCACCTCCACGACCTCGGGGGCCGGGGTCTGGGAGGCGGCCTGGCCGAGGTGGTCGGCGAGGGCCCGGATGCTCGGGTAGTTGAACAGGTCGACCAGCGACAGCTCGCGCCCCAGGGTCTCCTGGAGCCGCGCGTGGAGGCGGACCAGGAGAAGCGAGTGGCCGCCGAGGTCGAAGAAGTTGTGCCGCACGCCCACCCGTTCGAGACCGAGCACCTCGCGCCAGACCGCGGCGATCCGGCCTTCCAGGTCCCCCTCGGGCTCGACGAAGGTCCCCTCCAGGGCGGCGTCGAGCCCGTCGGGGCCGGGAGCCAGCCGCGCCAGGGCGCGGCGGTCCACCTTGGCGTTGGGGGTCACCGGCAGGCGGTCGAGCAGGACGAAACCGGCCGGCACCATGTAGGCCGGGAGCTTCGCCCGCAGCGCGTCGCGCAGGCCGGCCGC
>DATAHG010000871.1:0-10256 GCA_036263295.1 Thermoanaerobaculia bacterium
GATGTACGGCACGCCCACCTGACGGGCGAGCAGGATGTGCTCGCGGGTCTGCGGCATCGGACCGTCCGCCGCCGACACCACCAGGATCGCGCCGTCCATCTGCGCCGCGCCGGTGATCATGTTCTTCACATAGTCGGCGTGGCCCGGGCAATCGACGTGCGCATAGTGGCGCGTCGGGCTCTGGTACTCGACGTGGGCGGTCGCAATGGTGATACCGCGCTCCCGCTCTTCCGGCGCCTTGTCGATCTGGTCGAACGCCACGAAATTGGCGAGACCCTTCGAGGCAAGGACGCGGGTGATGGCTGCCGTCAACGTGGTCTTGCCGTGGTCAACGTGACCAATGGTGCCGATGTTGACGTGCGGTTTCGAACGCTCGAACTTCTCCTTCCCCATAGCGACTCAAATGCCTCCTGAAGCTTGTGCTGCCTGTGTGTTATCGAAAATCGCTGCGTGCGTTTAAAGCAATGGAGCCCACGACCGGATTTGAACCGGTGACCCCTTCCTTACCAAGGAAGTGCTCTACCCCTGAGCCACGTGGGCTTGAGACACCCGTGGAGACGCCCACACGCTTTCGTGCAAGCCATCCCGGAAGTCAAACCGCTAGATCCTACATGCTTCCCCAACCCGTGTAAAGCCCCTTTGCATACGAGTGCCGTCCTCAAGATCCTTCGAGCCTGGCCTCTGGCGGGAGCCCTTGGAGGATGCCCCAGGAAGAGCATCCGTTGAGAAGGGACGGGTATTGTGCCAGAGCCCGAAGGGCTTGTCTAGCGCCCAATGAGGGACCAGTTTCCAGCCGACCGGATCCCCCGTTCCCGCAGGGCCGGCCCGAAGGCCCGCTCGATCTCTGTCCGGCTGCCGTGCGCGAGGAAGTAGCGGAATTGCCCACCGTGGCGGGGGTACGAGAACCGCCTCGGGCTCCACTCGTCCCATGCAACCAGGGTGTATTCCCGGCTCTCCCCCGGGCGGTAGCGCACCGGCGTCTGGTAGAGCTCGGCGAACGAGAACAGCAGCCGCCCTCCCTTGTCCACCTGGTAATAGGCCGGGAAGTGCAGGAACACCGGGTAACGCGGCCAGTATTCCGAGCGCCGGTCGAAGATCAGGCCCGCCAGGCTCTCCCCCGGCGCCGTGGCGGCCAGCAGCTCGCGCGCTCCCGCGGCCTCGCGCCGGAAATGCAGGAACCCGGCGGTGGTCAGGCCGAGCTGGACCAGGACCAGCGCCGCGGCCAGCCCCAGCGCCAGCCGGCGGCGGGACGGCGCCGGCGGCGGCAGGGCGATCACCGTCACCAGCGCCGCCATCGGGACGATCCGCCGCGCGATCAGAAAGCCGCCGTGCAGCTCCGGCAGGATCCAGTACAAAAGCCACAGCCAGGCCGCCAGGGTCGCGAAGCGGGTCCGAAACCACCATCCCGGCCTGGGCCCGGGCGCCGCCGTCGAGGCGAAGGAGGCGGCGACCACCACCCCCAGTACGACCAGCAGCGCCATCAGCGCCATCTCCTTGCCATCCGAATGGCCAAAGAGCAGGTTGGGGATCTGCACCAGCTTCTCCACCGGTCCGCGCATCACGGTGGGGGCGGTCCGCATCCGCAGCTCGTAGGCGGTGATCACCCCGGTGGGAGCGCGGAGGCTCGCGTAGGCCAGGACTCCCACTCCCAGGGCCAGCCCCGGCAGCAGCGCCGAGAGCCAGACGGCCAGCCGTCTCCATCCCGGGCGGCGGGTCAGCGCGAGCCACCCCACTCCACCCGCGAAGATCAGAAGGAATTGCAGGTGGACCTCATAGAAGGCCAGGGTCAGGGCCGCGAGCTGAATCCAGGAGGACGTCTTCCACGGCTGCTCGAAGCGGCGCTCGGCCAGGGCGAGCCCGGCGAGCACCAGGGGGTAGGCGATCAGGTTATCGACGAATCCCCAGAAGAAGGCGTAGTTGTAGGTCAGCGCCAGGGCGGCGAGGGCGTACCACCCCGGCCGGCCGGCCCGCCGGCAGAGCGCGAGCGACGCCGGCCCGACCGCGGCGAGCGACGCCGCCACGACCAGCTTTCCCGCGGTGTGGATCGGCACGATCCAGGCGAGCCCGGCGGTGAGCAGCTTGAAGAGGCTGTGGGGGCGAGTCCAGACGATCTCGTAGAGCTGCTGGAAGCCGCGCGAGGGGTCGCCGTACCAGCGCAGGATCGCCGCCAGCGCGAGCTGTTGCGGGTAGTCCGCCATGGGCGGATCCAGGACGAGCCAGAGGGGGACGGTCCAGAGCGCCGATGCGAGGAGGACGAGTGTCCCGGTGCGGCCGCGGGCCGCCGGGTCTGGGCTCACGAGGAGGTTTCCGATCAAGGAGAGGAGATGGAGCGGGAGACGGGATTCGAACCCGCGACCAACAGCTTGGAAGGCTGTGACTCTACCCCTGAGTTACTCCCGCTGAGGGAAGAGAGCAGAAAGAAGATGGTGGAGGCGGGAGGATTCGAACCTCCGTAGGGCGTTGCCCGGCAGATTTACAGTCTGCTGCCATTGTCCACTCGGCCACACCTCCCCGCGCAACTTCTTTCTTTCCTGCTGGTCCGGGGCCTTTCCAAGAAACTTGGAGCCGGCACCCGGATTTGAACCGGGGACCTACTGTTTACAAGACAGTAGCTCTACCCCTGAGCTATGCCGGCTGGGGTCCCGGGCCGGGCGCAGAGTTTACTCGGTCGCCCCGGCGGAGCGCAAGCGGGGCATTCGAGATCGCCTCAGGCCGAGATCGGCATCAGGAAGAAGACGCGAGCCAGTTGGCTGGCGGCCTGGACATCCTGGCGCCTCAAGGCTTCACGGACCTGGTCGAGTTTCTCTGCGCCTTCCAGAGACAGGTAAGGCGCCCAGCCCTCTTCGGACTCGATCAGCTCGACCTCCACCTCCGCCGCGTAGGCTCCCTCGTGAATCAGCTTTCTTCTGAAGCGCGCCATCAAGACCTCCTCCGAAAGTCTGCCGTCCATTTTTTCGGATCCGGCCGATAGGCAGTCACCAGAACTGCCGGGAAAGCCTGGTCCTTCGGAATCCCCCAGACCACGTGGATCGGATTTCCCTTGTCATCCCGCTGGAGAAGAAGGATACAGGGTCCTTTCGGGTAGTCCGGATAGTCTTCCAGAACCTCTCCTTCTGGTACTCCGGCCAAAACTTCTCGCGCGAGGAGCCCATCCTGGGCCAACTCGTCATAGCCGTGCTCGGAGATTCGAACTGCCCTCCGGGCTATCAGCTCAAGAATACGCTCGAACGTATGGCTCATCATCCCGCCTCACCGCCCGAAGCGCTGGCGCACCGCCTCGTAGAGCAGGGCCGCCGCCGCGGTCGAGATGTTCAGCGAGCCAACCTTGCCTCGCATCGGCAGCCCGATCATGCGGTCACAGATCTGCCGGGTGCGGGCTCGCAGGCCTTTCTCCTCGCCTCCGAAGCAGAGGACGACCTTGCCTTTGAGGTCCACCTCCCAGGGGGGATCGCCGTCGGGATCGGTGCCGTAGACCCAGTAGCCCTCTTCCTTGAGGCGCTCCAGGGCGGCGGCGGTGTTGGGGATCCGTTCGATCGGCAGCCATTCGCTGGCGCCGGCCGAGGTCTTGGCGGCGGTCGGCGACACCGGCGCCGAGCCGCGGTCGCGGATCAGCACCTGGCCGACGCCCGCCCCCTCGCAGACCCGCAAGACCGCGCCCAGGTTGCGGGGATCCTGGACGTCTTCGAGGAGGACCAGGAAGTCCGGATCCCCGCCGGCCCGCTGCTCCTGCGCCGGCGCCTCGCGGACCTCGGCGACCATGCCGTTATGGGCCGGCCCGGCCCGCTCGGCCAGGGCCTTCTCCGGCACCACCTCGAAGGCCACCCGGTGGCGCCGGCACAGCTCCTCCACCTCCTCGCGCCGCTTGCCCGTCCGCGCCGCGCTCACCAGCACCCGCAACACCTCGTGCGGCCGGTGGCGCAACGCCTCCCGCACCGGATGAAAACCGTAAAGGTACATGCGGCGGATCTTATCGCCGGATCTAAATTTCCGGCACCCTTCTTGCTGATCTTTCAGGCAGATGGGGTGAGAAGGCTCCCCCGTTCCTACTCCCAGGCGGAGGCCCCGGCGGGATGGCTCGCCGGCTGCATTCGACAACCAAGAAGGAGGTTCCATCATGGCCTATCGCGGTAATTCTTCCTATTCCGGGAACGAGGACGAGCGCGGGCGGCGCGATCAGGACGAGAACAGCGGACGTTGGGCCCAGGATCCCGAGCACAATCGGGGCTACAACAGCCGGTTCAGCAGCAATCAGGACTACGACCGCGGTGGCTCCAGCTCCTGGAACCGTCCGAACGAGGGCCGCTTCAGCGGCAATCTGGATTACGAGCGGGGAAACCGTGGCTCCGGCGGCAACGAAGGACGCTGGGGCGGCAGCCAGGACCAGGACCGCGGCGCCTATGGTCAGAGCAACCAGGGCGGCCAGGGCGGCCGCTTCGGCGGCAGCCAGGACTACGACCGCGGTGGCCGCGGCTACGAGAGCCAGGGCTCCTATAACAACCAGGGGTCCTACGGCCAGGGCTCGTACGGCAATCAGGGCCAGGGTTATGGCAACCAGGGTTCCTACCAGAGCTACGGCAACCAGGGCTCTGGCGGTCAGGGCTCGTACAACCAGGGCAGCCAGAGCAACCAGGGCAGCCAGGGCTTTGGCGGCTTCGGCGGCGGCGGTGGCTTCAGTGGTGGCGGCAGTAGCGGCACCTTCAACACCGGCTCCGGCGGCGGCTACGGTCAGGGCGGCTACCAGAGTGGCAACCAGGGCTACGGCCAGGGCAACTATGGATCTCAGGGCGGCTCTGGCTCGCAGGGCGGCTATGGCAGCGGTGGCTACGGTCAGGGCGGCAACGAGTACCGCTTCGACCGGGGCGACAGCGGCTACGGCAGCGGCTCCCAAGGCGGAGGCATGGGCTCCTACGGGCGGAGCAGCTCCTACGGCACCGGCTCCTTCACCGGCGGCCAGCGCTCCTGGGAGCAGCAGGGCCCGCATTCCGGCCGCGGCCCGCAGGGCTACCAGCGCTCCAGCGAGCGGATCAAGGAAGAGGTCTGCGAGCGCCTGACCCACCACGGCCAGCTCGACGCCAGCAACATCCGCATCGAGGTGGAGAACGGCGAGGTGACCCTGGAGGGCACCGTCAAGAGCCGCCATGAGAAGCGGATGGCCGAGGAGGCCCTGGAGGATCTCTCGGGCGTTCGGGACGTCCACAACCGTCTCCGTGTCGAGGGCGGGTTCCTCGCCTCGCTCTTCGGCGGCGGCTCCGACTCCAGCGGCCAGAGCAACCAGGGCAGCCAGCAGAGCCAGAGCACCAGCTCCGGCAGCCAGGGCTCCAGCCTGAGCTCGGGCTCCGGCACGCAGGGCTCGCAGACCCAGGGGTCGCAGACCTCCGGCTCGCAGACCGGCTCCCTCTCCACCGGCAGCACCGACACCGGCAGCACCGGCCTCGGCGCGATGGGGACGACCGCCGGCGCCAGCTCCACCGCCACGACCGGCACCTCCGGCACGACCGGCTCCAACTCCGCGACCTCGGTCACCGAGGACACGAGCCGGACTCGCAACCGGAAGTAGCCCCTTTCCTCTCCCGCTCCCCAAGAGCGATCCCGGCGCGTCCGGGGTCGCTCTTTTTTCTTGCCCACCGGGCCGGTATGATTCCGTCCTCCCATGATCGCGCCACCGTACGCTCCTCCCCGCCGCGGGCGGCTCAAGATCGCGCTCCTCGCCTTGCTGGCGTTGGTAGTGCTCTGGCTCGCCTGGGAGCTCCTTACCTGGCCGAATGTCGCCGCTCTCGCCAAGGAGCCCCCGAAGACCACCGCCTTCATCGAGGACTACCGGGGATGGGGCCTGTTCGGCAAGAAGAAGGAGATCGAGTGGAAGTGGGTCCCCTACTCCAAGATCTCCTCGAACCTCAAGCGCGCCGTGCTGGTCGGGGAGGACATGGAGTTCTTCGCGCACGACGGCTTTTCGGACCGCGAGATGAAGGAGGCGCTGGAGGAGGCCTGGGAGGAGAAAAAGCTCCCGCGCGGCGCCTCGACGATCACCCAGCAGCTCGCCAAGAATCTCTGGCTGTCGCCGTCGCGCAACCCGTTGCGCAAGGTCAAAGAGGCGATGCTCACCCGCCAGCTCGAGGAGAAGCTCACCAAGCGGCGGATTCTGGAGATCTATCTCAACGTGGTCGAGCTGGGGCCCGGAATCTACGGAGCCGAGGCCGCCTCCCGCCACTACTACGGCCAATCCGCCCGCAGCCTCTCGACACAGCAGGCCGCCGAGCTGGCGGCGAGCCTCCCCCGCCCCAAGTCCTGGCACCCCGGGAGCAAGGACCGCGGCTATCGCTGGCGCGTGCGGCTGATCCAGCGACGCATGGGCAAGGCCGGATGGCTGCGGCGGGTGGTGTAGAGACCCGCATCGGTAAAATCTTCCCGCCGAAACTCCTGTAAATCATTCAAACCTCTGTGGACCAGACCACAGAGACCCCGGTATTTCCTTCTTTTTCCCTCTATTCAAGGGCCCGGGATCCGTGTACGCTTTCTCTCGTCAACCAGGACACAACAGACGAAGTAAAGCAGTACCGTGAACCGCAGAGAATTTCTGAAGGCGGGTCTCCTCGCCGGGCTGGGGAGCGTCGCCGCGCCGGCCCTCAACCTCGGCCGCTTCCAACTGTTCGCGGACAGTGGGCCCGCGTACTCCGCCCGCACCCTGGAGCTGGTCGCCTCGTCGAATGTCATCGACATGCTGGGTCTCCTGACCCTCGACTGGCAAAAGCTCTACTCCTGGCAGCGCGATCCGAGCCGCTTTCGCGAGCCGGACTTCCGCAGCCTCCTCAACTCCGGCGTCAGCGTCTTCCATCCGGCGGTCGAGCCCAATCCGGTGGACCCGTTCACCGTGATCCGGGGCTGGATCCGCGGCTGGGACCGTCTCCTCGAAGCGCGTCCCGAATACCTGATCAAGATCGCCGGCGCCGCCGACCTCGACCGCCCCCGGCGGGAGGGCAAGATCGGCCTTCTGATCGGTTTTCAGAACTCCGACCACTTCCGGAGCGTCGAGGATGTGGCCCTCTTCCACGGCCTCGGCCAACGCGTCTCCCAGCTCACCTACAACGCCCGCAACCGCATCGGCAGCGGCTGCAAGGAGGGAGAGGACGGCGGGCTCACCGAGTACGGCTCCCAGATCGTCACCGCCATGAACCAGGTGGGGATGGCGATCGACGTCTCGCACTGCTCCGAGCGCACGACGCAGGACACCATCCGCCTCTCCCGCCAGCCGGTGCTGATCACGCACTCGAACTGCCGGGCCCTGTCGCGCCACCCGCGCTGCAAGTCGGACGAGGCGATCCGTGCCATGGCCGCCCGCGGCGGCGTCATGGGGATCACGGTCCTGCCGGCCTTCGTCCGCAACGGCGGCACCGCCTCGGTGGAGGACATCCTGGACCACTTCGATCACGTGATCCGGCTGGTCGGGGTCGAGCACGTCGGCCTCGGCAGCGACAGCGATCTCGACGCGGTGGACCCCAAGACCGGCCGGGTGCGTCCCCTCTACCGGGTGCGCGGCCTGCGCAACGACCGCCGGGTCTTCGATCTGGTGGAGGGGCTGATCCGGCGCGGCTACTCCGACGCCCAGATCCGGTTGATCCTGGGGGGCAACTTC
The DNA here is from genome assembly GCA_036263295.1 of Thermoanaerobaculia bacterium. GTDB lineage: Bacteria > Acidobacteriota > Thermoanaerobaculia > Multivoradales > UBA5704 > DATAHG01. The sequence goes on from DATAHG010000871.1 coordinate 7,631, forward strand.
CAGCGGGTGCTCGGCCAGATCTGGCAGGGGCTGACGCCGCCTCAGACGGCGGCGGTTCCGGCTCCGCCAGGGACGGCGGCGGCTCCCCTGGCCGGGGTCTCGTAGAGGCTAAACGGCCGCGCCCGCCGCCGCCGTGATTCCTTCATTCAGCAGGGCGAGCTGCAGCCGCATCTGATCGCGCACGGGCATCCCACGGATGCCCAGGCGCTCCGCCTCGGCCCGCATCGCCGCGGCATCCTTCCCCAGGACCAGCCGGCCGAGCGCCGCCTTGAAATGGCGGTCGTCCCGCGCCCCCGACTCCAGCCCCTCGGGGGGACGCAGGAACAGCGGCATCTCCGAGACCAGGGTGAACGGATCGCCGCCCAGCGACCGCGCGTACTCCATGGAGCTGGGGCGGAACTTCGCCGCGGTCTCCGGATCCCCGCGCTCCAGGAAGTAGTCCCGCATCGCGATCGAATTCGGCCGGGTGGAGAACCCCTCGTCCACCCGCGAAAAACCCTTCTCTCCCCCGCGGTCCACGTCGAAGAGGCGATAGCCCATCTGGTGGACCCGGGACCGCAACGCTTCCCGGAAGCCCGCGGTCCGGCCGATCCAGGCGGGATCGATCAGAAACCAGGGGCCGGGGGTGAAGCCGATCCCGTGAAAGGTGCCGTGGAGATGGAACGGCGCGCCGCCGGCCATAAAGGCCGCCACGGCCCGGTTCTCGGGGCGGGCCTCGCGGTCGTCCACGCCGCGCGGAAAGCCGAACTCCATGTCGTCGCCGGGCAGCTCGCGCACGACGTGGCGCACATAGAGATAGAGATCGAAGGTCTCGTCCGGCGCGCCGAGATGATCGGTCGTGGGGACCGGGTGGTCGCTCCAGGCGGCGTTGCGGGCCTCGCCGTCCGGGTTCACGTGGGGGACGATGTGCCACGTGGCCCCGGCGAGGAGCGGGTCGTCCGCGGGACGGGAGGCGAGCCACGCGGCGAGGCGGCGCAGGAGGGCCGGCCCGACCGGCTCGTCGGCGTGACAGCCGCCGATCAGACTGAGGCGCAGGCCGCCCGACCGGCTCGCCCCTTCCTGCCCGAAGACGTGGCCGACGACCTCTCTCCCCTCGCGGGAAAGACCGAGAACGCGGCCCGGCGGCTCGGGTCGGTCGGCTGAGAGCACTTCTTCGATGGGGATCGTCACGGGGCGCATGCCCCCTACCCTACAATAGCCGGCCGGGCTGGACCCGATTCTGGAGGAGTCATTCATGCGTCTGTTCGCTTTCGAGGGGATCCGCTATACGCCTCTAGCCGGCGATGTGGCCGAGCTGGCGGCCTTGCCGTACGACCAGATCAACGACGCGCTGCGGATCCGCTACCACGTGAAGTCGCCGCAGCAGTTCGTCCAGCTCACCCGTCCGGTCGCCGCCCCCGGCGGGAACGAGTTCCAGAACGCCGCCGCCCTCTACCGCCAGTGGCTGGAGGAGGGGGTCGTCAAACGGGATGAGCGCCCGGCGCTCTACCCCTACGTGATCGAGCTGGCGGCAGGCGGCCGGCGCCTCGGCGTCTTCGCCCTGGTCGGTCTGGACGATGCCGGCGAAGCGGCCCCCGAGAGCCTGCCGGCCGACCGCCTGGCCCTCCTGCAAGAGACAAAGGCGGACTTCGAGCCGGTCTTCCTGCTTTCCGAGGACGGCGGCCGTCTGAACGAGCTGGTCCGCCAGGACGCCCAGGGCGAGGCCCTGGTCCGCCACGAGGATCCGGACGAAAACCTGCACACGATCTACAAGGTCGACGACCCCGCCCGGATCGCCTTATATAAGGAAGCCGTGGCTGGCCCGGTGAAGGTCGCAAGCGGCCAGGCCCTTTATCAGGTGGCCCGGCACTTCGCGGAAAAGAATCAGGCCCACGCTGGAACTGCGGCCACCGCCAAGCTCGCGGTCATCACCAGCGCCGACGGGGCCAAGGCACAGCCGCCGGTGGCCTCCGGGTTGGTGTGGGCGGATCACCAGTCGAAGGTCGGGTAGGCTCAACTCGTCCCGGGGCGGCCGGGCAAGCTTAGAATTTCCGCTCCAACCTTGCCGCGGTTTTCAGAAGCTTGCCCTGCCGTTCAGAACCTTGCCGCGGTTTTTAGAAGCTTGTCCCGCCGTTCAGAACCTTGCCGCGGTTTTCAGAAGCTTGTCCCGCCGTTCAGAACCTTGCCGCGGTTTTTAGAAGCTTGCCGCGCCGTTCAGAACCTTACCGCGGCTTTTAGAAGCTTGTCCCGTCGTTCAGAAGCTGGCCGCGGTCCCCTTTCCGCTACGATCTGCCTGTGGCCGTCCTCCGCTTCGTCCCCCACCTCCAGGTCTCCCCCTACGAGATCTTCCGCCGCATGCGGGAGGGCCGCCCCCCTCTCCTGATCGACCTGCGGCCCGTCCCCGGCCCCCTTACCCTGCGCGGTGCCCTCCCCTACCGCCCGAAGTGGACTCCGCCTTCCGATCAGGATGTGGTGCTGTTCGACGAAGACGGCACCCTCGCCGTCAAGGCGGCTCGCCGCCTGCAGGCCGCCGGGTATTCGCGGGTCCGGGCCCTGTTCGGCGGCCTGGAGCTGTGGGACTTCTCTCTGGATCCCGAGGTCGTCGGGGACGACACCGGCCTGGAGCGGCTCTAGCTAGAAGGTCACC
>DATAHG010000872.1:0-4972 GCA_036263295.1 Thermoanaerobaculia bacterium
GGTGACCTCGCTGCGGCCCTGGAAGAGGCGGTGACCACGGGCGGGGTGCGCACCACGCTTGCCGGCCTGGCGCCGCCCCAGCGGGGATACGAGCTGCTGCGGCAGGCCCTGGGCCGCTACCGCCGGATCGCTGGGCAGGGAGGCTCCCAACTGGTTCCGGCCGGCCCCACACTCCGGGCCGGGGACCAGGGGGAACGGGTAGCGGCCCTGCGAGCGCGCCTCGACGAGGCCGCGGAAGCCGACGCAGGCGAACCGGTTCCCGCAACCGAGAGCCCGGACCTGTTCGACGCCTCCCTGGAGGGGGCGGTACGGGGCTTCCAGCGGCGCCACGGCCTGGAGGAGGACGGCGCCGCCGGCCCGGCCACGCTCGCCGAGCTGAACCAGCGGGCGGAGGACCACGTGTGGCAGATCAGGGTCAACCTGGAGCGCTGGCGCTGGCTGCCACGTGACTTGGGGCAGCGCTACGTCCTGGTCAATATCGCGGGGTTCCGCCTGGAGGCGGTCGAAGACGGCCAGACCGCCCTCGCCATGCGGATCATCGTCGGCAAGCCCTACACGCGCACGCCGATGTTCAGCAGCGCGATCAACGCGGTGGTCCTCAACCCCTCCTGGTACGTGCCGCAGAGCATCGCGGTCAACGAGATCTTCCCAACGGCTCGCAAGGACCCGTCCTACCTCAGCCGCGGCGGTTATGAGGTCACCGGCTCGCGCATCCGCCAGAAGCCGGGGCCGCAGAACGCCCTAGGCCAGATCAAGTTCGTCTTCCCCAGCCGGTTCGGCGTCTACCTGCACGACACGCCGTCTCGCACACTGTTCGGCCGCACTATCCGTACTTTCAGCCACGGTTGCATCCGGATCGAGAAGCCGTTCGACTTGGCGGTCTGGGCGTTGCGCGAAGACCCGCGATGGACGCCGGAGGCGATCCGGGCCGCGATCGATGCCGGGGAGGAGCGCAGCGTACGGCTGCCCCGAACGATCCCGGTCCACGTCGCCTACTGGACCGCCTGGGTCGATGATCGCGGCACCTTGCAACTCGGAAGAGATGTGTACGGCCGGGATGCCGACCTGGCCCGGCTGCTCGGGAGTGGGCGTCCTGCCGGCTGAAGGACTCCTGTCGCAGGGCACGAGTGCTCGTCAGTTCTCAGGCGAACGGAATACTGCCTGAATCGGCGATCGATCTTGGCGACGTATAGCGCGCGATCTGCGTTCGCCATCAAGCCGTCGGGAGTTTCCCCGTGTCGTGGATAGAGGGCGACGCCCACGCTGAACGTAGGTGATAGCGCCGCCTCCCCGAGCTCGAACGGCTGCCTCAATCTCTCCAGGAGGCGGCGCGCCATGACTTCAACCTGGGAGTCTGATTCCACTTCAGGCGCCAACACAAGGAACTCATCGCCCCCCATACGCGTGACAGTTTCGGATTCCCGCAGGGACTGCTTGATACGCGATGCAAGCTCAATCAACAGCCGATCGCCTACGCTATGCCCCCAAGTATCGTTGACCTTCTTGAAATCATCGACATCAAGACTTAGGAGAGCCACAGTTTTGTGGCTGCGCCTGGCCAGCGCCAGCGCCTGAGAAATCCGATCTACAAGCAGCACACGGTTGGGGAGGCCGGTCAGGAAGTCATGGGTCGCGACCTGTTCCGCCTTCGCTTTGGCGGCCCGCAGCGCGTTCTCCAGAACCTTCAAGGGCGTAACGTCGGCAACGTGCACAAATATGCCTCGCACTTGCCCGTCGACCCAATGGGGCGTATAGGTGGCAAGACTGGGACGAATACCCCCCTCGGGCATCGGAATTTCTCGTTCGAAAACCTGCTTCCGCCCCCCGTAAGCGGCCTGTATGAACGGCAGGTTCTTCAAATAGAGGGGCCCCAGAAGCTCTTCCAGCTTCATGCCGATGATTTCACATGGCATCTTCCCGAACCAGTCATGGTAGGCATTGTTGGCAAATACGCAGGTCTGGTTGATGTCCCAATAGGCCACCATCGCATCCAGATGGTTCACGAGCTCGAGCACGATCTCATGGACCTCGTCGACTGAGATACGGCGCTTGTTCTTGTTAGAAATAGCCGCCCCCCCATGTTGGCATTGGAAATCTCTTTGCCTTTAGATTATATCGAAAAATCGACCCCATCCCCCGTCTTTACGGGTGGGCAAACGAGCGTCGAAGGGTGGCGGCAATAACACCTCGGCCAGCAGGACCAGGATCAGAACGAAGCACTTTGGGCAAGGACCGAGTCAGCCGCAACGGTGAAGCGGTTTTCTCCGGCGGGCAGGAGGATGGGCCACCCCGCCAGAAGTGGCTCCCCCTCCCAAGGGGTGGTGCTCCCCGGCGCGAAAACCTGCCATCGTGGAGGCCTGAGGAGGAACCATGGACAACGCACGAATCCTCTGGCTCGAAGAGTTGAGCGTCGAAGATGTAGCGCGGGTCGGCGGCAAGAACGCCTCGCTGGGCGAGATGATCAGGACCCTTTCCGGCGAGGGTATCCGCGTACCGGCAGGCTTCGCCACCACGGCGGACGCCTATCGCGAGTTGGTGGAGGCCAACGGCCTCGCCGGCCGGATCGAGGCGGAGATCTCGGCTTGGAGGGACGGCGGCAAGAGCCTGGAGCAGACCGGCCGGGCCATCCGGCGCCTCTTCCTGAAGGCTCGATTCCCGGAACCCCTCACTGCGGAAATCCTGGCGGCCTACCGCGAGTTGGGGCACCGTTACGGCATGGAAGAGGCGGACGTGGCGGTGCGCAGCAGCGCAACGGCCGAGGACCTTCCGACCGCGAGCTTCGCCGGCCAGCAGGAGACCTTTCTGAACGTCCGCGGAGAGGAGGAGATCCTCGCCGCCTGTCAGCGCTGCTTCGCCTCGCTCTTCACCGACCGGGCGATCAGCTATCGTGAGGAGAAGGGATTCCCACACCTGGAGATCGCCCTCTCGATCGGCGTCCAGAAGATGGTGCGCTCCGACCGGGGAGGAGCCGGCGTGATGTTCACCCTGGACACGGAGAGCGGGTTTCCCGGCGTGGTCCTGATCAACGCCGCCTGGGGTCTGGGGGAGACCGTCGTCCAGGGGACCGTGACGCCGGACCAATACACGGTCTTCAAGCCGCTGCTCGGCCAACCCGGAACGCGGCCGATCCTCGAGAAGAAGCTGGGGAGCAAGGACCACAAGCTGGTCTACGGCAGCGGCGGCAGCCGGCCGACCGCCAATGTCAGGACCTCGGAGCGAGAACGCGCTTCCTTCGTCCTGCAGGATGACGAGATCCTTGCGCTGGCCCGATGGGCCCAGGCGGTCGAGCGCCACTACGGCATGCCCATGGACCTGGAGTGGGCGAAGGACGGCGATACGGGGGAGCTGTTCATCGTCCAGGCCCGGCCGGAGACCGTGCAGTCGCAGAAGCGGCCGGCGGTCCTGCAGACCTATCGTCTCCAGGGTACCGGCAGGAAGCTCGCCGCCGGCCTCGCGATCGGCGAAGGGATCGCCGCCGGCCGGGTCTGCCGGGTGCTCCACGCCGCGGACATCGAACGAGTGGACGAAGGCTCGATCCTGGTGACGGAGATGACCGACCCGGACTGGGTCCCGATCATGAAGAAGGTGGCGGGCATCGTCACCGACCTCGGCGGCCGCACCTGCCATGCCGCCATCGTCGCCCGCGAGCTCGGGATCCCCGCCATCGTCGGGACCGGCGACGGCACGCAGCGGCTCGACGGTGCCCGCGAGGTCACGATCTCCTGCGCCGAAGGCGAGCAGGGGAACGTCTACGAGGGGCTCCTCCCCTTCGAGACGGCCGAGGTGGATCTCGCGGCCCTGCCGGCCACCCGCACCGAGATCCTGCTCAACCTGGCCGACCCCGACACGGCCTTCCGCTGGTGGCGCCTCCCTCATGACGGCATTGGGCTCGCTCGCCTGGAGTTCATCATCACGAACCGGATCCAGGTCCATCCGATGGCCCTGGCCCGCTTCGACCAGGTGTCCGATCCCGCGGCCCGGCGCCGGATCGGCGAGCTGACCCGCGGCTATGGCCTGCGCACCGACTACTTCGTCGACCGTCTGGCGGAAGGGGTCGCCAAGATCGCCGCGTCGTGCTGGCCCAACCCGGCGATCGTCCGGATGAGCGACTTCAAGACCAACGAGTACGCGGAGCTGATCGGCGGCCGGTCGTTCGAGCCGCACGAGGAGAACCCCATGATCGGCTGGCGTGGCGCCTCGCGCTACTACGATCCGCGCTATCGCGAGGGTTTCGCCCTGGAGTGCCGCGCCCTGCGCAAGGTGCGGGAGGAGATCGGGCTGCGCAACGTCGTGGTGATGATCCCCTTCTGCCGCACTCTGGAGGAGGCCGACCGGGTGCTCGCCGAGATGGCCGCCAACGGCCTGGAGCGCGGCAAGGACGGGCTCGAGGTCTACGTGATGTGCGAGATCCCCTCGAACGTCCTGCTCGCCGCCGAATTCGCCGCCCGCTTCGACGGCTTCTCCATCGGCAGCAACGATCTGACCCAGCTCACCCTCGGCGTGGACCGCGATTCGAGCGACCTCGCCCACCTGTTCGACGAGAGGAACCCGGCCGTCAAGGCGCTGGTCCGGCAGGTCATCGCCGCCGCCCATGCGGCGGGACGCAAGGTGGGGATCTGCGGCCAGGCGCCGAGCGACTACCCCGACTTCGCCGAGTTCCTGGTCGAGGCCGGGATCGATTCGATCTCGCTCAACCCCGACAGTGTCGCCGAGGTCCGCCGCCGTGTCGCCGCGGCCGAGGCCGGGCGTGGCGGAGCTGGCAGAGAGATGGCGGCGCTTCCCGCCGGCGCCCGTAGCCTGGAGGGCTGAGAGGCAGGATGTAGTATCGCCGGCATGACGCAGACCACAAGCGAGACCGTATCCCGGTGGGTGGAGGAGCACGGCGGGAAGATCTACGGTCTCGGCCTGCGCCTTTGTGGCAGCCCGGCCGAGGCGGAGGATCTCGTGCAGGAGACGTTTCTCCAGGCCTTCC
>DATAHG010000873.1:0-4296 GCA_036263295.1 Thermoanaerobaculia bacterium
GATTGCGTACCTCCTGCTGGCCACCGCCAGCCTCACTGCCAGCCTTGCCACCGCGGGCGCCGCCCAGGCCCAGACGCTCGACGAGCTGGTCGCCAAGAACCTTCAGGCCATCGGGGGGAAGGAGAAGGTCGAAGCCGTCAAGGGCGTGCGCATGACCGGCAAGATGACCCTCCCCCAGGGCATGGAAGCCGCCGTGGTGATGGAGCGGCAGGATCCCAACAAGATGCGGATGGACATGAGCATCCAGGGGATGACCATGGTCCAGGCCTACGACGGCAAGACCGGCTGGAAGATCGTCCCTTTCACCGGCAAGAACGACCCCGAGCCGATGTCGGCGGAAGAGCTCAAGCAGATGGAGAAGCAGTCGATCAACTCGTCGGACTTCCTCTCCACCTACAAGGAGCAGGGCTACACCGCCGAGCTCGCCGGCAAGGAAGACGTCGAGGGGACTCCCACCTACAAGATCAAGTTGACCTCCAAGGACGGGGACGTCCTCAACTTCTTCCTCGACGCGGAGCAGTACCTGCTGGTGAAGATCACGGGCAAGACCATGATGCAGGGGCAGGAGATCGAGACCTCGACCACGGTCGGCGACTACAAGGAGGTCGGCGGGGTGCTCTTCCCGTTCTCCATCCAGTCCAAGATCCGCGATTTCCCGACGCCGGTCGGCATGACCTTCGAGAAGATCGAGATCAACCCGGACATCCCGGCCTCCCGTTTCGTCATGCCCCCCAAGGCTGAAAAGCCGGCCGAGAAACCGGCTGGGACGCCGCCGCAGGTCTGAGCCGAGGTCACCAGCATGCGGTGGAAAACCGATCTTCCCCTTCTACTCCTGGCCGGCCTGACCCTGGCCGGCCTTGCCGCCGGGCCGGCGGCGGCGCAGACCGCTCCCGGCCCGGTCGAGATCGACTCCAACACCTTTGGCGGGCTCGAGGCCCGCGCCATCGGACCCGCGGTCATGAGCGGCCGCATCGCCGCGATCGACGCGGTGGCCGAGGACCCGGTGACGATCTACGCCGGATCGGCCGGCGGCGGCCTCTGGAAGTCCCGGGATGCCGGCGTCACCTGGAAGGCGGTCTTCGACGCCTACAACCCCTCGATCGGCGCGGTGACCGTGGACCGCAAGAACCCGAAGACGGTCTGGGTGGGCACCGGCGAGTCCTGGACCCGCAACAGCGTCTCGGTGGGCGACGGCGTCTACAAGTCCACCGACGCCGGCGAGACCTGGCAGGCCGTGGGGCTCGCCGACTCCGAGCGCATCGCGCGCATCCGCGTCCATCCCCAGAACGGCGACACCGTCTGGGTCTGCGCCACCGGCCACCTGTGGAATTCCAACGAGGAGCGCGGCGTCTTCAAGACCACCGACGGCGGCAAGACCTGGAAGAAGGTCCTGTACGTGGACGCCGACACCGGCTGCTCGGACATCGACGTCGACCCCCAGGACCCCACCATCCTCTACGCCGGCATGTGGCAGTTCCGCCGCACCCCCTACTCCTTCAACTCCGGGGGCAAGGGGAGCGGTCTCTACATGAGCAACGACGGCGGCGAGAACTGGCGGCTGATCCGCAACGGCCTGCCCGAGGGGGAGAAGGGGCGGATCGCGGTGGCCGTGGCCCCCTCCCGGCCGAGCGTCGTCTATGCCCTGGTCGAGTCCGAGAGCACCGCCCTCTACCGCTCCGACGACGTCGGCAAGAGCTGGGCGCGGGTCAACGGCTCCTCGAACGTCCAGGTGCGGCCGTTCTACTTCGCCCAGATCGTGGTCGACCCGACGGACTTCAACCGGGTCTACAAGCCGGGCCTCAGCCTGACCTCCAGCGTCGACGGCGGCAAGTCGTTCTCGGACGGCGGCTTCGGCGCCAGCGTCCACTCGGATCACCACGCCCTCTGGGTCAATCCCCGCAACCCCCATCACCTGCTGCTGGGGACGGACGGCGGCGTTTATGTCTCCTACGACCGCGGCAACAAGTGGCAGCTCTTCAAGGCGCTGCCGGTCTCGCAGTTCTACCGGATCAGCTATGACATGGAGCGGCCGTACAACGTCTACGGCGGCCTGCAGGACAACGGCTCGTGGCAGGGGCCGTCGCGCGGCCTCGGCGGCATCTTCAACCGCGATTGGCGCAATATCGGGATCGGCGACGGCTTCTACGCCTTCCGCGATCCCAACGATCCGGACCTGGTCTACGTCGAGTACCAGGGGGGCCGGATCGGCCGCACCCGCCTCTCGACCGGCGAGAACAAGACGCTGCGCCCGCTGCCCGGCAAGGGAGACCCCAAGTTCCGCTTCAACTGGAACACGCCGGTCCACCTGAGCCCGACCCAGCCGGGCACGATCTATCTCGGCTCGCAGTTCCTGTTCCGCTCACGCGACCAGGGGGAGTCGTGGGAGAAAATCTCCCCCGACCTCACCACCAACGACCCGGCGAAGCAGCGCCAGGCCGAGTCCGGCGGCCTGACGATCGACAACAGCAGCGCCGAGAACCACACCACGATCTACGCCATCAGCGAGTCGCCCAGGAACGGCCAGGTGATCTGGGCCGGCACCGACGACGGCAACCTCCAGGTGACCCGCGACGGCGGCGCCCGCTGGACCAACGTGGCCGGCAATGTGGAGGGACTGCCCAAGGGGACATGGGTGTCCGGCGTCGAGGCCAGCCACCACGCCGAGGGAACGGCCTACGCCACCTTCGACGGCCATGCCACCGGCGACATGAAGACCTACGTCTACAAGACGACGGACTTCGGACAGACCTGGAAACCCCTCGCGACCGCGGCCCTGGCGGGCTACGCCCACGTGGTGCGCGAGGATCTCGTCAACCCGGACCTGCTCTTCCTCGGCACCGAGTCCGGCCTTTTCATCTCGGTCGACGGCGGCGGCAACTGGGCCCGCTTCACCGGCAACTTCCCCCGGGTCGCGGTGCGCGACCTCGCCATCCACCCCCGGGAGTCCGATCTCATCGTCGCGACCCACGGGCGGGGGGTCTACATCCTCGACGACATCACCCCTCTGCGCCACCTGACCCGCGCTCTGCTCGACCAGGAGGCGGCGCTGCTGCCCGGGCGCGACTCCGCGCTGGTGCTGCCGGTCGCCATCCAGGACTTTCCCGGCGACGACGAGTTTGCCGGCGCCAACCCGCCGGAGGCGGCGACGATCTTCTACTACCTCAAGAAGCGCCACCTGGTGGGCGACTTCAAGCTGGAGTTGCTGAACGCCAAGGGAGAGGTGATCGCCAACCTGCAGTCCGCCAAGCGGCGCGGGATCAACCGGGCGCAGTGGCCGATGCGGCTCAAGCCGCCCAAGCTGCCCGCCTCGAACACGCTGGCCGGCTCGCTGTTCACCCTGCTCGGCCCGCGCGTCCCGGCTGGCGCCTACACCGTCCGGCTCACCCGGGGGTCGGAGGTGCAGACCTCCCAGATCCGGCTGGTGCCGGACCCCCGCTCGCGCTACTCGGACGAGGACCGCGCGGTGCAGTACCAGACCGCGATGGCGCTGTACGGCCATCTCGAGCGTCTGACCTACATCGCGGGGGCCGCCGCGGAGATGCGCGACGAAGCCCGTAAGCGGGCCGGGGACCTGCCCAAGGGGGACCGGCTGCGCGGCGAGCTCGAAGCGCTCGCCGACCGCCTCGACGGCTTCCGCCGGGACCTGGTGGCTTCGGGCGACGGGGGCCGGATGGCCGGCGAGGAGCGTCTCCGCGAGGAGATCGGCGACCTCTACGGCGCGGTCAACGGCTACGAGGGCAAACCGACCCGGTCGCAGCTCGACCACGTGGCGGTGCTGAGCGGCCGGCTGGATGAGGCGGTGGGCCGGTTCGAGGGGCTGCGGGACCGCGACGTCGCGGCGGTCAACCGGTCGCTCGCGAAGCGGAAGCTCGCGCCGATCCCGGTGCTCAGCCGGGAGGAGTGGGAGAAGAAGCAGGAGAAGGGGTAGAAAAACAAAACGGGAGGGGGCTTGCCCCCTCCCGTCCTGCTTGTTTGACTCAGCTCGTCAGCTCGAAGAAACGGCTTCGGGAGACTGGCCCAGGCCTTCAGGCCAGGCCCTGGCGCCGCTCTTCCATCAGCTTGCGCGCCATCTTCTTGCGCGCCTGGATGGCTTTGCGCTTGCGCTTGACCGAAGGCTTCTCGAAGTGCTGCCGCTTCCGCAGCTCGGTCAGAACACCCGACTTCTCGACCTTGCGCTTGAAACGGCGGAGCGCGTTCTCAAAGCTCTCCTCCTCGCGCACATGCACAACGGGCATCAGTAACTCACCTCTCTTTTTTGGCCCAGATTCGAAGACACGTCCGCCACAGACGCATCAC
>DATAHG010000874.1:0-1563 GCA_036263295.1 Thermoanaerobaculia bacterium
TCCCCACGACCGTTTGTCTGCCCGCCGCGCTTGTATTCGTCAGTGCTACAACTGAAACTGGCCCGGGCTACCACCTCCGGTCCTGCTTCCGTTATAGGGCGCCGTTGCCATGCCGGCAACTCAAAAAGCGTGCTAGGCCAGGGCAATCGAGTGAACGGGTGTTCACGCGGCCTGGCGGATTAGGCTCTCGAGGTAGGCGGTGTTCCAGCCGGCGCGCTTGCGCCGGTTCTTGAGCGAGACGGCCGGCTTGGCGTCACGCAGCAGGTTCATCGCCATGTGCTTGACGACGGCCATGTTGGCGGGGCCGTGGCCGGTCCGCAGCCGGGCGAGGTCGTCCTTGAACACCACGTCCAGGACCCAGTGCAGGCGGTTCTCGATTCCCCAGTGGCCGCGCACCGCGCGGGCGAAGGCGGCGGCGTCGAGGGGGGTCGAGCCCAAGTAGTAGCGCCGTTCCCGCTCGAGCTTGCCGCCGCGCTCGGTCTCGCTCTCGACCATGCCGAGCATGGCCAGGCCCGGGAAGGCGACCTCGCCCGGGTAGCGCCGGTCCGAGAGCAGCCAAGCCACCTCGTGGCAGACGGCGTGGCGGCGGACCTCGATCCGGCCGTGCCCGCCGTCGGTGGTCTCGAAGGTGTCGAGCGAACCCGGCGGCGGGTCGGCGAAGAAGGCTTCGACATCCTCGAAGGTGGCCGGCCGGTTCCCCTTCAGGGCCAGCAGGTAATCGCCGCCCCGGCGCAGGATAGTCTCGGCGATTGCGCCCTGCGCGCCGATGGCGTCGATCGTCACCAAGGCGCCCTCGAGGGCGAGGCGCTCGAGCAGCAACGGGATGGCGGCGATCTCGTTCGACTTGCCGGCCACCGCCTCCTGCCCGAGCACCAGGCGCTGGCGGGTCGCCCAGGCGGAGACCAGGTGGAGCGGCTCGCGGCCCTTGCCCCGGGCGTGGGTGCGCCGCGAGGTCTTGCCGTCGACGGCGACCAGGTCGGGTTCCGCCTCGCGCAGGCCCTCGACCCAGCGCGTGAAGCAGCCCTTGAACAGCTCCGGGTCGAGCGCCGCGACCACCTCGCCGAGCGTGTCGTGGCTCGGGATGCCGTACCGGTAGGGCAAGAAGCGGCGCAGGAAGGCCAGGTGCTCGCCACCCCAGAGCGCGATCTCGACGAAGTCGTCCGCGCCGGCCAGCGTCCCGCAGAGCAGGAGGAGGATGATCTCGGGCAGGGGGTGGAGCACCTTGGCCTGCTGCCGGGAGTCCTTGAGGGCCGAGAAGTGGTCGAGCAACGGGCCGCTGGCGGGTCGGTCCATGGGCGCCTCCGGAGCTGGGGCGCCCAACCAGCCGGAACTGCCCGCGGCCGCCAACTTACCGCTGGTTCATCCAATCGCCCTGCCTGACCGCCCCGCCGTCCTTGACTCGCCGGGGCCCTCTCCCTAGATCCGGCGCCCAGCGGCGGAGTAGCTCAGCGGTAGAGCAGGGGAATCATAATCCCTTGGTCGGGGGTTCAAATCCCTCCCCAGCTACCATTCCCAACTCTGCGGAATGGTGCATTTTCTGGTCGTTCGGAGAGTTGATCGACC
>DATAHG010000875.1:0-3289 GCA_036263295.1 Thermoanaerobaculia bacterium
CACGCCGGCCTGGAGTGCGGGGTGATCGGAGAGAAATGCCCGGGGATGGACATGATCTCGTTCGGACCGCGGATCGAGTTCCCCCACTCGCCGGACGAGCGGGTCCACATCGAGTCGGTCGGGCGCTTCTGGCGCCTGCTCACCGCGGTGCTGGAGGAGTTGGCGGCCTGAGATCCGGCGGTCGGCTTGTTTTTGGCAAAGCCTCGGGACTTTGGAAAAAACAAGGCGAACTTCTCGCCGGGTCGGCTTGTTTTTGGCAAAGCCCCGCGAACTTGGAAAAAACAAGGCGAACCTCTCGCCGGGTCAGCTTGTTTTTTGGCAAAGCCCCGCGAACTTGGAAAAAACAAGCCGACCCTCTCGCCCGGTCAGCTTGTTTTTGGCAAGGTCCCGCGAACTTGAAAAAAACAAGGCGAACTTCTCGCCGGGTCGGCTTGTTTTTGGCGAAGTCCCGCGAACTTGGAAAAAATAAGGCGAACCTCTCGCCGGGTCAGCTTGTTTTTGGCAAAGTCCCGTGAACTTGGAAAAAACAAGGCGAACCTCTCGCTGGGTCGGCTTGTTTTTGGCAAGGTCCCACGAACTTGGGAAAAACAAGGCGAACCTCTCGCCCGGTCGGCTTGTTTTTGGCAAGGTCCCGCGAACTTGGAAAAATCAAGGAGAACTTCTCGCCGGGTCGGCTTATTTTTGACAAAGTCTCGCGAACTTGAAAAAAACAAGCAGAACTTCTCATCGGGTCGGCGTGTTTCCGGCGGCGCGCCCCGCCCGGGAATGAATTCCCGGGCTACAAGGGCAGCGTCGGATGAATCCGACTTCAAGAAGCGTATTTTCTTGCCCGAGAGCCCGGCTGCGGCTCTGTCTCTACTTGGGCGGCTCCACACGGACCCGCTCCGCGAAGCTCTTGCCGCCGACCAGGTCGTAGACGATGAGCTGGAGATCTTGCGGCGAGTCGCGCAGGCGGAGCGTGGTGTCGTAGCGGATGAAGCTGCCCGGCTGTGGGGCCTTGTCCTCGGCGATCTGGATGGGCAGGACCGGCACGTCCGAGCGGTCGCCGTATTCGTCGAGCGAGCCGATCCGCAGCTCCAGGCGGCCGACGTGCCGGCCGGACTGCGGCACCAGGGCGAGCTGGTCGGCCGGGATGCGCAGGGTGACCGGCAGCTCCATGCGCTGGTTGCCGAGCCGGCGGGCCTCCCCCAGCGTGACCCCGAGCTCCGTCATGCCGGGCGCCTGCCCGGTCAGCAGGGCACTCTCGACCTCCATCGCCACCCGGGCCTCGCGTGACAGCGGCACGAAGCTGCTGCGCGACCGCACCTTGAGCCCCGGCCGCCGCAGCTCGACCTTGAGGCCGTGGCGGCGGTCGTCGCCGGAGTGGGTGAAGCCGAGCCAGTAGTAGGAGCTGGTGTCGGCCACCACCTTGGCGAGGTGGCGGTTGCGCCCCGGCAGCAGGATCTTGCCGCCGGTCTCGTCGGCCGCGAAGACCAGCGAGCCCTGGGAGACCGCGTAGGAGAGGATGCGCGCGGCCCCCATGCCCGAGGCGGTCGAGCTGCCGCGGTCCCCCGCGTTCGGCAGGACGCCGGGGCCGTCCGAGAGGTGGACCGGATAGACCGTGAAGCCGAGCAGGTTGCCGGTGTCGACCAGCGGGCGCAGCATCTCGACGCCGTCGCGCAGGCCCATGAAGTTCGAGACCTGCCCCCAGCTCGCGGCGTTGGCCCCGGTCTGGTCGTAGCGCCAGCCGCCGGACAGCAGCAGCATGACCTTGCGGCCGGGCGCCGCCGAGAAGGCGCGCAGGGAGGCCGAGGCCGCCGCCACGGACTTCTTGATGAGCTGCAGCTCGCGCTTGGCCATGGCGACGTCGATCATCGACGCGGTCTGCGGGGCGGCGTCGCCGTCCGGCGCGATGGAGGTGACGGATTGGACGTCGAAATCGCGGCCGATCGGCCCGGCGGACTGGGTCTCGAAGGCGCGTTCGGCGTTGTGCTCGTAGAGGCTCAGCAGGGTGTTCGCGGTCGGATCGAGATCGCGGAAGGTGAGGCTGGCCGCGGCGAGCCCCCCTTTCTGATGGCCGAGCTTTTCGAGCAGGATCCGCAGCGGCTCGCCGGGGGCGGCCCAGGGGCTCAGGACCTTGATCCGCCGGCCGTCGAAAGAGACCAGGGCCATGCGGTCCTGCGGGCGCAGCGTCGCAACCTCGCGGGAGAGGGCCTTGAGCGCCTCGTTGCGCAGATGGAAGGGGGAGAACAGCTCGTCCACGAAGATCAGGTAGCTGTTGCCGACCGCCTCGCCGTCCTGGAGGGCCGGGGGCGGGGCGGGCACTGCCGTACCGCCCGCGGCCTGGTCGGGGGCCGGGGCGGGCGGGGGCACCGCCGCCCCCTCGCGGATCTCCACGAAGTACTCGAGCGGGATCTCCCGGCCGTCCACCAGGAGCCGGAAATCGGCGGCCGAGAGGCCGTCCACCCGATTGCCCTTGCGGTCGGTGACCACGACCTCGACGTTGACGCCCTGGACGTCCAGGCTGTCGGAGAAGGTATCCAGGATGTCCTGTACGGCCGGATCCGCGGGCGGGGTGAGAGGGAGCTGGGAGGATCCGGCGCCGGCCAGCCCCAGGGCGAGCGCGGCGGTCAGCAGGAAAACCTTTGGGAGCGTACGCATGCCGGATCCTCCTCCAGTCACTTCTTTATTGTAGGCCTCAAGGAACCAGCCGGACCTTTTTCGCGAAGCTCTTGCCGCTCAGGGGGTCGTAGACCAGGAGCAGCAGGTCCTGCGGGGCGCGGCGGACCCGCACCCGGGTGTCGTACCGGATGACCGAGCCGGCCGCGGGCGCTCCATCGCGGGCGATGTCGATGGGGATCATCGGCACGTCGGAGCGCTGGCCGGCGTCGTCGAGGGCGGCGATGCGCAGCTCCAGGCGTCCGAAGGTGCGGCCGTCGCGTTGGGCGAAGGAGAGGCCCGCGGTGGGGATGCGGACGGTCACCTCGACCTCCGCCGTGTCCTTCCCCTGCGGCTCCATCGGCCCCACCGTGACGTCGAGCGCCCCCAGGCCGGAGGTGTCGTCGGTCAGCAGGACGCGCTCCATGTCGATCTCCAGCCGGGCGGCGCGAGGCAGCGGCACGAAGCTGTCGCGGGAGCGCACCTGCAAGCCGGGGCGGGTCACCTCGACCTTGAGGCCGTGGCGCCGCTGATCGCCGGCGTGGGTCAATCCCAGCCAGTAGTAGGAGCGGATGTCCTCGGCGATGCGCGACAGGTGGCGGTTGCGGCCGGGGAGCAGGATCTTGCCGCCGGTCTCCTCCGCCGTGGCGAT
>DATAHG010000876.1:0-4001 GCA_036263295.1 Thermoanaerobaculia bacterium
TCGAGGGCGGGGGGCTGCATCTGGAGCTCGTCCACGGCGCGGCGCTCGATCTTCTGGGGGCTCGCGAGGTAGGACGCCTCCAGGCGGAGCTGGCGCTCGTCGCGGGTGAGGACCACGAGATTGCGCTCCAGCCCGTCGATGCGGTAACCGGTGCGCAGCACCTCCAGGTGGATCCAGGTGTAGCCGAGCAGACCGCTGCCGAGCGACACGCCGGCCAGGACCACCACCGCCAGGTCGCGCCAGCGGCGGCGGTCGCGCTCGCGCACCAGGTAGGTGTTCACCACGGGGCGCCGGACGGCGTACGCGTTCCTCAAGACGACCTCACAGCCTCCGGGCGGCGCGCAGCTTGGCCGAGCGCGAACGCGGGTTGAAGGCGACCTCTTCCTCGGCCGGACGGACCGGCTTGCGGGTCAGCACCTCGATGAGCTGGCTCTCGGCGCGGGGCCGGCCGGTCACCGGGTCCACATCGCCCTGCGCGAGGTCGCGGAAGGTGGTCTTCACGATGCGGTCTTCGAGGCTGTGGTAGGAGATCACCACCAGCCGGCCGTCGGCGTCGAGCGCCTCCACGGCCTGGTCGAGAAAGCTCTCGAGGCCGGCCAGCTCCTCGTTGACGGCGATCCGCAGGGCCTGGAAGACGCGGGTGGCCGGATCGATGCGGCCCTCCCTGCCGGCCCAGCCGGACTGCCCCCCCTTGGCGCGGTCGATGACCGATTTGAGCTGGCTGGTGGTCTCGAACGGCTGGTCCGCCCGAGCCCGCCCGATCGCCCGCGCGATCCGCCTCGCCTGACGCTCTTCGCCGTACTCTCTGAAGATCCGTTCCAAATCTTCCTCCGAGAAGTCGTTGACCACGTCCGCCGCGGTCATGTCGGTCAGGCCCATCCGCATGTCGAGCGGCCCGTCGAACCGGAAGCTGAAGCCGCGCTCCGGCAGGTCGAGCTGCAACGACGAGACGCCCAGGTCGGCCAGGATCCCCGCCACGCGCGGGAGGCCCGGCCCATCGGGGCTTGCCGCCAGGCTGGAGAGGACGTCCTCCAGCCGGTCGAAAGTCGAGAGCTCCAGGCGGACGCGGTCGCCGAAAGGGGCGAGGCGCTCGCCGGCCCGTTGGAGCGCTTGCGCGTCGCGGTCGAGGCCGAGGAGGCGGGCTTGCGGGGCCGCCTCCAGGAGGGCCTCGGCGTGCCCTCCCAGGCCGAGCGTCGCGTCGACGAACCAGCCGCCGCGCTCGGGAGCGAGGTACTGCAGGGTCTCGCGGACCAGAACGGGCAGGTGTCGCGCATCCAACGGCTCGGCGGCCTCTTCCTCTCCCGGGCTCGTGCCCGCCTAGATGCCACGCTCGGTGAGAGCGCGGAAGTCCTCCTCGGTGAACGGCTGGTCGTCCAGCCGCGCGAGGAAGCGCTCGTGATTCCACACGACGAGATGGTCGAGCTGGCCGCTCACCACCACGTCGCCATTCATGTCGGCTTTTTCCCGCAGGAGCTGCGGAATGAGGATCCGGCCCTGCACGTCGATCCGCACCTGCTGCCCGAAGTAGCTCACGCGCTCCAGGAAACGGGTCTTCGTACGGTCGGTGGACGGCATCGCCATCAAACGGCTCTCGATCTCCTCCCAGACAGGCAGCGGATAGATCAGCGCGGAGTCCCCCTGCACCGAGGTCACGAACAGCTCGGGCCCGTGGCTCTCTTCGATCAGACGGCGAAAGTCCGTCGGGATCTTGAGCCTCCCTTTGTCGTCGATCTTCGCTGGTGCGCTGCCGCGAAACATGGTGTGTCTGCCTGACTTCCTGACCGCCTGCCCTGAAGCGAAATACTAGCGCGTTGCTCCACTTTTGTCCATTTTGTCCCACCAGAATCCACCAAGAGATCCACCGGGATCCACAAGGGTCCACCACGGACCACAAGAGGTGGGGCCCGTTGGCCGAAAAGAGGCCAGAGCTGGGGCTGAAATTGGGTGGAGAAAAGTGGAGCGGGCAGGAGGAGAAAAGCGAAGGGCGGCCTCCCGAAGCTCGGAAGCCGCCCTTGAATGGACTGGCGGACTGCGATCAGGCGCCCGGCGGCGGGGGCGGCGGATCCGTCACGGTGGGCTTGGGCTCGGGGAGAGTCCCCGGCTGGCCGGCCGGCGGAGTGGTCGGCGGCAGCGGGGTGGCCGTGCCGGGGGCGGTGCCCGGGGCGGCGCCCTGCTGGCCGGGGGCGCCGGGCGCGGCCTCGGAGACCGGCGCGGCGGGCTGGTCGCCCAGGCCGGTTCCCGCCTGCTCGGGCGAGCCGGCGGCCTCGGCCGGGTTCTCCAGGAGGGTGCGGAAGTTGGCGGCCTCCTGCGGCGGGTTCGCCACGATCAGCGACTTCTTCTCCAGCTCCTGCATGTACTTGACGCTCTCCTCGCGGAACAGGCGCTCGCCCTCGATGCGGCGGATGCGGTCCTGCACGTCGGCGAAGGGGGGGATGCGCGACTCGCGGCGCTCGACCACCTGCAGCAGGTGCGTGCCGCCGCGCCCGGGCACCGGCTCGGTGACCGCGTTCACCGGCAGCTTCCAGGCGGCGCGCTCCAGGGTCGGATCGAGGTCGCCGGGGGAGACCCAGCCGAGGTCGATGACGCTGCTCACGATCCCCTTCTGGATGCCGTCGGCGGCGGCGTCCGGCAGATCCTGGCCCCCCGCCACGGCCTGCGCGATGGCGGCGGAGACCTGGGCGCGCTGGTCGAAGGGCAGCTTCTCCTCCAGCACCACCACCTCGCGCAGGTGGAGCTGCTCGGGCTCGCGGAACTGCTCCTCGTTCTTGCGGTAGTAGCGCCGCAGGTCCTCCTCCTCCAGCTTGATGCGGGAGTTGACCTCGCGCATCACCTGCTGCACGCGGATGTTGGCGCGCATCTGCTCGCGCACCTGGGCCTCGGTCAGCCCCCACTGCTGGAGGGCGGCCTTGAAGTCCTCGTCGGAGTTGATGCCGACGCGCTTCTTGGTGTCGGCAAGGTTGGCCTCGATCTGCTCCGGGGTGACCTCGATGTTGAGCTGGTCGGCCCGGGACTCCAGCAGGAGGTCCTGGTACATCTCCTTGAACACCTGCGCGCCGGCGCGCGCCAGGAGCTGCTGGCGCTCCTGCGGGTCCTGCTCGCGCCGGGCGATCTGCTGCACCGCCTCTTCCTTGCGCTGCTCATAGTCGTAGAGCGTCGCGATGCGGTCGTTGACCCGCAGGACGACGCGGTTCAACGCCTCGGCCCGGGAGGCCGCGGGGGCCGCCGCGAGGGCCGCGAAGAGGAAAAGGGTCTCAAGTCTTCCTGGTTTTTTGATTGCCACTGTAGGTTCCCTGGTAGTGAAACGGCAGATTCCGTTCGTAGACGAAGACGGGGTAACGGGATTTCGCTTGCTCGACCAGGCCGGCGAGCCGGCGGTCGGCGCTCTCCTGGCGCAGACGTTCGACCACCTCGGAGCGCACCTGCTCCAGGGGCGCCACCTCGGCCGGCAGACGCTCGGTGACCTGGAAGATGTGGAAGCCGTAGTCGGCCGGCACGACGCGGCTGACCTCCCCCGGCTTCAGACTGAAGATCAGATCGACGAAGGCGGGGGGCAGGTCGGCGCGCGACAGCTCGCCCTGGTAGCCGCCGGAGGCGGCGCTCGGATCGCGCGAGATCTGGCGCGCCAGGGCGGCGAAGTCGGCGCCGCCGGAGAGCTCGCGGAACGCCTTGTCGGCGGTGCGGCGGTCCTCGGTGAGGATCTGGCGCAGCTTGACCCGCTCCGGGCGCTGGAACTCCGCCCGGTGCGCCTGGTAGTAGCGGACGACCTCGGCCTGGCCGGGGCCGCGCCGCCCCTCGTCCTGCAGCAGGGCGTCGATGGCCGGGCGCGGCGGGGTTTGCAGGCCGGCGGTGGAAGCCTTCACCAGGCCGCGGTCGGCGGCCAGGCGGACCAGCAGCTCCTCCTCCAAAAACTGATCGAAGAGCTGGCTCAGCACGCCGCTCTCCAACAGCTCGCCGCTGTCCCCCACCGTGCGCTTCACATAGTCCTCGAAGCGGCTGTAGGG
>DATAHG010000877.1:0-3130 GCA_036263295.1 Thermoanaerobaculia bacterium
AAGATCCTCCTCGAAGCCTGCCTCGAAGCCATGCGGACCGGCGCCATCGTGGCGATCCAGGACATGGGCGCCGCCGGCCTGACCAGCTCGAGCTTCGAGATGGCCGGCCGCGGCGGCACCGGCATCCGCCTCGATCTGGACCGGGTGCCGCTGCGCGAGCCCGGGCTCACCCCCTACGAGATGATGCTCTCCGAGTCGCAGGAGCGCATGGTCCTGGTGGCGAAGCGCGGCCGCGAGGAAGAGCTGGTGCGGGTCTTCCAGCGCTGGGGTCTGGAGGTGGCCGAGATCGGCGAGGTGACCGAGACCGGGCGCGCCGTGCTCCAGTGGCGCGGCCAGGTGGCGGCCGACATGCCGGTCCTGCCGCTCACCGAAGAGGCGCCGGTCTACCGCCGCCCGGTGGCGCCGCCGGCCGACCTCGAAGAGCGCCAGCGGGCGCCCGAGGTCCCCGAGCCGAAGTCGCTGCGCGACTCTCTCGAAGGGCTGCTCGCGACCCCCGAGCTCGCCAGCAAGCAGTGGATCTGGCAGCAGTACGACCACACGGTGCGGACCAACACGGTGCAGGGCCCGGGCGGCGACGCCGCGGTCCTGCTCTTGAAGGGCACGCCTTCGGCCCTCGCCATGACGTCGGACGTGAACCCGGTCTATTGCTATCTCGACCCCTGGCGCGGCGGCGCCCAGGCCGTGGCCGAAGCGGCGCGCAACCTCGCCTGCGTCGGCGCCGAGCCGGTCGGCCTCACCGACTGCCTGAACTTCGGCAACCCGGAGCGGCCGGAGATCTCCTGGCAGTTCCGCGAGGCGATCCGCGGCATGTCGGAAGCCTGCCGGGCCCTCGGCGTGCCGGTGATCTCGGGCAACGTCTCGTTCTACAACGAGACCGAAGGCAAATCGATCTACCCGACCCCGACCGTGGGCATGGTGGGAGTGATCCCCGAGTTTGGCGACCCGCCGGTGGCCCACTTCCGCCAGGCCGGCGACCGTATCGTGCTGCTCGGCCGCGACCGCTCGGAGTTCGGCGGCGCCGCCTACCTGCGCCTCCTGCACGGCGTCGAGCAGGGGAGGCCCCCCGAGGTAGACCTCGACGCCGAGCTGCGGCTCGCCCAGCTCCTGCGCCGGCTGGCCGCCCAGGGGCTGCTGCGGACCGCCCACGACCTCTCCGAAGGCGGGCTGGGCATCGCCCTGGCCGAGGCGACGTTCGGGCGCGGGCTGGGGGCGGACGTCCAGGTGCCGCTCGGGCGCGGCGCCGACCTGTTCTCGGAGACTCAGGCGCGGGCGATCGTGGCCTGCGATCCGGCGGCGCTCGACCGGGTGCTGGCGGCGGCCGAGGAGGCCGGCGTGCCGGCGGCCGAGATCGGCGCGGTGGGAGGGGAGGAGCTGGTCGTCCGGGCCGGCGGCGACACCCTGCGGGCCCCGGTGGCCGACCTGCACGCGGTCTGGGCGACCGCGCTGCCGAGGAAGCTCGGGCTGTGAGCGAAAAGGAGAACCGGGGCTGGGGCCTCGCGCTCGGAGTCCTGGTCTCCTGGCTGAAGAGAATAAGCGGCCGCGATCTTTCGTTGAAAGGCACGCCGGGCGAGGCAGGCGGTTCCACGCCTCGTCCGCTCGATCTCACTCTGAACGGCAAGCGAGACGAACATGTGCGGAATCTTCGGGATTGAGGGCTCGGACGAAGCCTCGCGGCTGACCTATCTGGGCCTCTATGCCCTGCAACATCGCGGTCAGGAGAGCGCCGGCATCGTCTCCTGGGACGGCAGCCGTCTCCACCTGGAGCGCGGCATGGGAGAGGTCTCCGACCTCTTCCCGGAGGGGGTGATCCAGCGCCTGCCCGGCAAGGTGGCGATGGGCCACACTCGCTACTCGACCGCGGGCAGCAGCGTGGTGGCGAACGCCCAGCCGATCGTGGTCAAGACCTCGATGGGGCCGCTGGGGATCGTCCACAACGGCAACCTGGTGAACCCGGCGGAGATCCGCGAGCGCCTGGAGCTGGAGGGCTCGATCTTCCAGACCACCAGCGACACCGAGGTGATCCTTCATCTCATGGCGCGCAACCCGCGCCAGGAGATCGTGGAGTCGTTCATGCTCGCCCTGGAGCAGGTGCGCGGCGCCTACTCGCTCCTGATGCTGACCGACCACGGCCTGATCGCGGCGCGCGACCCCAACGGCTTCCGCCCCCTGCTGCTCGGCGACTTGAACGGCCTCCCCTGTTTCGCCTCGGAGGGGTGCGCCTTCGACCTGCTGGGAGCCCGGATGGTGCGCGAGCTGGAGCCCGGCGAGGTGGTGCTGGCGCGCGGCGCCGAGGTCCAGAGCTTTCATCTGCCGCAACGTCCGGAGCCGACCCGCTGCGTCTTCGAGCACGTCTATTTCGCCCGGCCGGACAGTCACATCTTCGGCGACTCGGTGGGGCAGTCGCGCCTGCGCATGGGCGCCCGCCTGGCCCGCGAGGCGCCGGCGCCGGCCGACTGCGTCGTGCCGGTACCGGACAGCGGTCTCTACGCGGCCATGGGTTACAGCCGCGAGTCCGGCCTGCCGCTGGAGTTCGGGATGATCCGCAACCACTATGTGGGGCGCACCTTCATCCAGCCGCGGCAGTCGATCCGCGACCTCGGGGTCAGGGTGAAGCTCAACCCGGTGCGCGAGCTGATCGAGGGCAAGAAAGTGGTCCTGATCGACGACTCGATCGTGCGGGGGACCACCTCGCGCAAGATCGTCGGCATGATCAGGGACGCCGGAGCGGCGGAGGTCCACATGCGGATCTCGGCCCCGCCGACCCAATGGCCCTGCCACTACGGCATCGACACCCCGACCCGCGACGAGCTGATCGCCGCGCACCACACCGTCGAGGACATCCGCCAGTTCATCGAGGCCGACAGCCTCGCCTACCTCTCCCTCGAAGGCATGCTCGCCTCGGTCAGCGGCCCGCCGGACAGCTACTGCACAGCCTGCTGGACCGGCGACTACCGCGTCCCGGTCTCGCCGCGCGACCAGCGGCAGGCCGAGCTGTTTCCAATCCGCGTGGATTGATTCCAGGAGCGCCGCAGCAAGAAGACGCGGCTGGGAGCGCCGGCATCTTGCCGGCCCATGAAATCAATCGCCGGCTGAAAGCCGGAGTCCCCATTCTGAAGCTTGCCGATCAGAT
>DATAHG010000878.1:0-1673 GCA_036263295.1 Thermoanaerobaculia bacterium
CGCCGACCTGTTCACGCAGATCAGCTCCAGCGCTCAGCAGCAGTTTCCGTATCCCGCCGAGTTCGCCCAGCTCGGCAGCGCGGTGATCTTCACCGCGTCCGACGGCATCCACGGCCTGGAGCTGTGGACCACGGACGGCACTGCCGCGGGGACCCACCTGCTGGCCGACATCTGCCCCGGTGTCTGCGGCTCCAGTCCTTTCGAATTCACCCCGCTGGGCTCGCGGCTCCTGTTCAGCGCCGGGGACGGGGCGCACGGCCGCGAGCTGTGGGAGACCGACGGCACGGCGGCCGGCACGCGCATGGTCAAGGACCTGCTGCCGGGCGTCGAGGACTCGCATCCGAGCCGCTTCCTGAAGTCGGGGGACACGGTTTTCTTCAGCGCGCAGGAACCTGACACCGGACGGGAGATCTGGAAGACCGACGGCACGGCGGCCGGCACGGTGCGGATCGCCGACGTCCGGCCGGGGCCGGAGGGCTCCTCTCCGGCTTTCCTGGCGGCGGTGGGCTCCAGTCTCTTTTTCGAGGCCGACGACGGGGTCCACGGCCTGGAGCTGTGGAAGACGGACGGCACGGGCGGCGGCACGGCGATCGTCAAGGATCTGGCCCCGGGCGCGGACTGGGGAATTCACCAGGTCGATTTCAATCCCGTCTTCGCCGTGCTCGGAGACCGGCTGTTTTTCATCGGCACCGACCCGGCCCATGGCGAGGAGATCTGGTCCACCGACGGCACCGAAGCCGGCACCACCCTCCTCAAGGAGATCGGCCCGCTCAGCGCCGGCGCCTCTCCGGCCGGCCTCGTCGCCATCGGAACGCAGATCTTTTTCCGGGCCGACGACGCGGTCCACGGAAGCGAGATGTGGAAGACCGACGGCACCGAAGCGGGGACGGTCCTGGTGAAAGACATCCAGCCGGGCGCCGCGGGGTCGGGAGCTTTTTCGTTCACTGCGGTGGGGAGCCAGATCTTCCTGATCGCCGACGACGGCACGCACGGGGCCGAGCTCTGGGTGACCGACGGCAGCGAAGCCGGCACGCAGCTCGTCGCGGATATTTTCCCGGGTCCGGGGAGGGGGCTGCCCTGGATCCTCCAGGCCTTCACCGCGTTCGGCAACACCCTGTTGTTCTTCGCCGACGACGGAGCCCACGGCCAGGAGCTGTGGCAGAGCGACGGCACGGCGCTCGGCACCAGCCTGGTCGCCGATCTCACCCCCGGGCCGGAATCCTCATGGTCGGCCCTGGAGGCCGCGACGGTCGACCGCCGCGTGGTGGCCGGCGGCCTGTGGTATTTCCGGGCCCTGTCGGCCGGCGACCTGAAATATTGGATCAGCGACGGGACCGGGGCCGGCACGCACCTTCTCGCGGCGATCAATACTCAGTCGTCGGCCTTTCCGATCTGGTCCCACGGCTCCCTCCTGGAGCCCGGCGGGATCGTCCCCTTCCGGGGTGGGGTGGCTTTCCCCGCGGAGGGCGGCTCCAATCACGCGGATGCCTGGCTCAGCGACGGGACTGCCGCCGGCACGTTCCAGCTCGACGACGCGGGCGGCGGCGCCGATCCGTTCACGTTCCGCACCCCGGTCGTCCTCGGATCGTCTCTCTTCTTCACGGCGGACGACGGCGTGCACGGCTCCGAAATCTGGAAGAGCGACGGCCAGCCGGGCGACGCCGCGATGTTCC
>DATAHG010000879.1:0-1598 GCA_036263295.1 Thermoanaerobaculia bacterium
GACCTTACACATCTCTGCTACGGACACAGCCGAGCCTTGGATGACAGGATCTCGCCGGAAGACGAGCTGTTGTCGGATCTCGGCACGCGGACCGGTACAATGCGCGCCATGAAGACCACCGCCCCCGCTCTGCGCCCCAACGGCCGCGCCGCCGATGCCCTCCGCCCCGTCCGTATCGAGATCGGGGCGCTCAAATTCGCCGAAGGATCCGCCCTGA
This sequence comes from Thermoanaerobaculia bacterium, assembly GCA_036263295.1. Classification (GTDB taxonomy): domain Bacteria; phylum Acidobacteriota; class Thermoanaerobaculia; order Multivoradales; family UBA5704; genus DATAHG01. The sequence continues at coordinate 218 of DATAHG010000879.1, forward strand.
TCGAAGTAGGAGACACCCGGGTCCTGGTGGCCGCGAGCGTCGACAACCGCGTCCCCTCGTTCATGAAGGAGAGCGGCAAGGGGTGGGTTACCGCCGAATACTCCATGCTCCCGCGGTCCACCCACTCGCGCAATGCCCGCGAGGCCGCACAGGGCAAGATCTCGGGGCGCACCGCCGAGATCCAGCGTCTGATCGGCCGCAGCCTGCGGGCGGTGATCGACCTCTCGGCCATGCCGGACCGCACCCTGACCCTCGACTGCGACGTCCTCCAGGCCGACGGCGGCACCCGCACGGCCTCGATCACCGGGGCCTATGTGGCGGCCGTGGTGGCGCTCGGCCGCCTGCTCCTCACCGGCGACATCCCGGCCTGGCCGGTCACCGACCAGCTCGCCGCCATCTCGGTGGGGATCCTCAACGGCACGCCGCTGCTCGACCTCGAATATGTGGAGGATCAGGTCGCTGAGGTGGACATGAACCTGGTGGCGACCGGCACCGGCTCGATCGTGGAGATCCAGGGGACCGGCGAGAAGCGCAGCTTCCGGCGCGACGAGATGGACGCCCTGGTGGACCTCGGCCTCAAGGGGATCGGCGAGCTGGTCGCCGAGCAGAACCGGGTGCTCGCTTCGACCCTGGAGGAGATCGCCGAGGTCCAGGCGCGCGGCAGCCGCCGCCGGCAGGCGCCGCCCAAGCCCGAGAAGGACCTCTGGGGTCCTCCCCCACGGTCGTAGCGGTCCTAGGCCTCCGAATCCTTGCGGGATTTCGCCGGGCGCGATTCATACAGGTTGCGGATCCGCCGGGCGAAGAACCGCCCCTTGGAGGAGGAGGCGAGGAAGGACTCGTACACGTCCCGCGGCACCTCGCGGTAGTCGTAAACCGAGCCGCTCTGGAACTCCACTTCCAGCGTCTTCGACCGCGCGTCGTAGCCCACGGACGAGATCGCCGACGACTCGACAGGCATTCTGCGCATCCGCGTCGTCCCCGCGAAGAACCCCGGGCGTTCGGGGTACTTCTTGAGACGACGTGACTATGCAATCCCGACACCACCTGGGTGGACCGGGTAGCGGATGGGCGTTAAATGAGGTTCTGAAAGCGGAAACGAGTTGTCGGAAGGAGGACGGGGAGGGGCCAGGAAGCGAGCTCCTCACCCTCGCCCAGGGCGTTGCCCCGGGCGGAGGTGCGAGCACGTAAATGCGACCGCACCTCCCAGGCAGGCTCTTTACATCACCACGCCCTTGAGCGGGATTTCGATCACCGGCATCTTCGGGCTGTCGGTGTGGAGCGTCAGCTTGCCGTTGAACGGCCCCTTGCCCATCTCGGGCTTGAGGACGACGCGGACCTGGTACTCGCGGCCGTCGGTCAGCGGCTCCAGGGTGGCGTCGAT
>DATAHG010000880.1:0-3964 GCA_036263295.1 Thermoanaerobaculia bacterium
CGGCAAAGTCGCCCCGCCCGCCCGGGGCTGAACCCCCGGGCTACATACGTTTCGCCCCTCCGGGGCGGGCGTTTTCACATGGTCGCCGTCGGCGCGGAATAGGAGACAACTCGCCCCGCCAGGGGCGACATGTTTGTAGCCCGGGGGTTTAGCCCCGGGCGGAGCGGGGCGGCCCTCCCCCTACTCCCCATCCCCCGCCGGCTCTTCCAGGCTCTGGACGATCTGGGTGACCTCGACCTCGGCCTTGCGGATCTTGCCGCGGCAGAGGTCGAGGAGCTGGGCGGCGCGGCGCAGCTCTTCGGCCAGGCGGTCGATGTCGATCTCTTCCCCTTCGATGCGCTCCAGGATCCCTTCCAGCTCGTCCATGGCTTCCCGGAAGCCCAGGGTGGTCTCGGCGGATATCGTATGCGGGGTCTGCGGCTCGCTCATGTCTCCTCCACTCGGCTCTTGAACGTCCCACCCTGCACCTGGGTGGTCAGGAGGTCCCCGGCGGCGACCTGGTCCGGCGTGCGGACGGCCCGGCCGGACGGGTCCCGGGTGATGCTGAAGCCCCGCTCCAGGGTGCGCTCGGGCGCGAGCTGCTGGCAGAGGCGGTCGAGGCCCTGAAGGCGCGCCTGCGCCTCGCGGGTGGCGGCGCGGCCGGCGGCGGCGATCCGCGTGCCGAGGCCGGCGCGGTCCCGCTCGGATCGGGCGAGGCGGCGCGGCGCGAGGTCGGCGAGGCGGGCGGCGAGCTGGTCGCCGCGGCGCTCGGCCTGGCGCAGGCCGGTGCGGCCCAGACGCGACAGGACCCGCGCCATCTCTTCGATGCGGGCGCCGGCGGCGGACAGGCGCATTCGCGCCAGGCTCACTCCGCGCTCGGCCCGGCCGAGGTCTTCGCGGGCCTGGCGCAACGGCTCCAGGGCTTCGCGGAGCAGGCGGCGGCGCAGGTCCAGCAGACTCCCCTCGGCCAGGGCGAGGCGCTCGACCAGGAACTCCGCCACTTTGGTCGGGGTCTTGAAGGAGGTGTGGGCCACCTGGTCGGCGATCGCCTGGTCGATCTCGTGGCCGAGGCCGGTCAGCACCGGGAAGGGCGAGCGCGCGATGGTCTCGGCGATCGCCCGGCTGTCGAAGGCCGCGAGGTCGGTGCGGGAGCCGCCGCCGCGGATCAGCACGGCGCAATCGACGGCCAGGCCGGCGAGGGACGCCAGGGCCGAGATCACCTCGCGCTCCGCCTCCCGCCCCTGCATGGCGGCGTGGACGAAGATCAGCCGGAAGCCGTAGCCGCTCTCCGCCAGCCCCGACAGGAAGTCGTGGTAGGCCGCGCTGCCGTGGGAGGTGATCAAGGCGATGCTGAGCGGCAGGTCGGGCAGCGCCAGCGCCCGGTTCTTCTCCAGCAGGCCGGCGGCGGCGAGCGCCGCGAGGGTCTCGCGGCGGCGCATCTCCAGCATGCCCAGGGAGAAGGTCGGATCGATCTCGCGCACGCAGATCTGCAGGCGTCCCGAGGGGGCCCAGAAGTCGAGGCTTGCCCGGCAGCGGATCTGTACGCCGTCCATGAGCTGCTGGTCGGTCGCCGAGAGCATGCGGCGGACTTTGAGGAAGTCCCCCTTCCAGATCACGGCGTCGAGCTTGCCGGTGATCTCGTCGCGGTCCCCTTTCTCGACCAGCTCGAAGTAGACGTGCCCCCGGGCGCTCGGGCGGACGCGCTGCACCTCGCCGGCCACCCAGACCGACGGGAAGGCCTCGCTCAGGAAGTCGCGCACCTCGCCGCAGAGCTGCGAGACGGAGTAGGTGGGCTCGAACAGGGGCAGGCTCAGGACAGCGGCTCCCGGCTCAGTGGTACGACTTGAGGTCGCGCGCCGAGGTGAGCGGGATCGACTCGGCCCACTCCACCGCCTTCTTCTCGCCGGCGGTCAGCTTGGTCAGGAAGTCCACGGCCTCGGTGCGCTCGCGGAAGAGCCGCCAGATGAAGGTGTGGCCGGCCGGCGCCGTGAAGTAGGTGTAGTGCTTGGCCCCGGCCGACAGGTCGAAGCCGAGGTTGGTCTCGCCGTTGACGCCGACGCAGGCCACGGCGATCGCCCGGCAGGCCAGGGCGAGGGCCTTGACCGCGTCCTCGTGGTCCCCCAGCTCCTCGCGCGAGAGCGGCGAGTGCAGGACCGAGATCCGCGCTCCGTCTTCCTCGGCGAGCAGGTTATAGGGGATGTCGTGGCGGTCCATGGCGTCTTTGGTCTCGCTGGTGGTCACGAAGACGTCTTCGGTGCCGGCCACTTTGTAGGTGATGGCGTAGACCTCTTTTTCGAGCTGCCCAAAGGCTTCGGCGAGGATGCTCTCGTCCTCGATCGTGAAGTAGTAAAGGCGGTTCATCATGCGTCGCGCTGACATCCAGGTCCTCCAGAGCTCTTCAGGGGTTCTTCCAGGGCTCCCTCCGGCGGAGCCACCAGTCCCGATAATTTGTTGCGGGTGGGATGGGCGAGGGGGCCGAGACTCCGCCCCGTCACCGAAAAAGTCATTCTAGCAGACGATCTCAGACCGGGATCTCCGCCTCCATGGGCTGCGCGATCTGGCGCTCGCGCAGCAGCAGGCCGACGACGAAGCCGGCCACCAGCCCGCCGATGTGGGCGAAGTTGTCGATCATCGGCATCGAGGCGCCGAGGATCAGGTTGAGCCCGGCCCAGAACACGAGCTGGCTGAGGATCGACTTGCCTCCCGCCGCCAGCCGGTTGCGCCGCCGGAGCAGGAAGGCGATCAGGGCGCCGAGCAGGCCGAAGATCGCCCCCGAGGCGCCGACGCTCACGTTGTTGGTGAACAGCACGCTCGCCAGCGAGCCGCAGATGCCGGTCGCGAAGTAGGTTAAGACCAGCCGCCCCGAGCCGATCCAGCGTTCGAACAGCCCGCCGAGCTGGACCAGGGCCCAGCCGTTGAAGAACAGGTGCAGGAAGCCGCCGTGCAGGAACATGCTGGTGACCAGCCGCCACCACTGGCCCTGTTGCAGGACCGCCGGCGGGTAGTTGGCCCCGAGCGCCACCAGCGCCCGGGCGTCGTCGGTCGCGCCGCGCATCATCTCCAGCCCGAAGGCGGCGGCGATCGCCGCCAGCAGGAGGATCGTTACGGGAGTCTGTCGCAGGCTGAGCATCGTCTCGCCACCCCTTTCCTCATCTCAGGGATAGTACCCGCGCGACGTCCTCACCTTCAAACCGCGCTTCTTCACCTTGACCTCGACCTGCCGGTAGCCTTCGTCGCCGGCCGCCTGGTCGGAGTCGTAGGCCAGCAGATAGCGGCTGCGCAGCTCTTCCTCGATCTGGTCGTAGACCCCGGCCAGCTCTTCGGCCTTGCCGATGAAGAAGGCGCGGCCGCCGGTCGCCTCGGCGAGGTTCGAGAGCTTGTTGCGGACTTCCACGTCGAGGCTGCCGATGCCGAGGCCGATCGGATAGATCGCGACGCCGCTCTTGCGGGCGTACTCCAGGGTGTCCTTGAACGGCGCGTTGCTGGAGGTGTCGTCGCCGTCCGACAGCAGCACCAGGGCGCGCTGGCCGCGCGAGGCCCGGAAGTAGTAGAGCCCGGTGATCAGGGCGTCGTGCAGCGCGGTCGAGCCGAGCGCCCGCAGCCCTTCGAGCGACTGCGCCACGGCGTCGGCGTCGTCGGTCGGCGGCATCAGCATGTAGGGTCGCGAGGAGAAGCCGAGGGCGAAGGAGCGGTCCTTGAGCGTCAGGATGTTCTTGAGGAAGCCGGCCGCCGCGCGCTGCGCCTCGTCGAGCGAGGAGGCCATGGAGCCCGAGGTGTCGATCACTACGCCGAGGTTGAGCGGCAGGTTCTCGACCCGCTCGAATTTCTGGATCTTCTGCGGCTTGCCCGCCTCCAGGATCTGGAAGTCGTCGGCCGTGAGCCCCTTGACGGGGTGGCCGTCGGAGTCGAGGACGGACGAGTACAGCTCGACGAGCTGGACGTCCACCTCGGCGAGGTTGGCCGGGGCGCGCAGGAAGCGGGTGTC
>DATAHG010000881.1:0-2120 GCA_036263295.1 Thermoanaerobaculia bacterium
GATCGAGCTGTGGACGAAGAAGGGGGAGTACGAGGTGGGCGTCTACACCCTGCCGAAGCACCTGGACGAGAAGGTGGCGCGCCTCCAGCTCACCACCCTCAACGCCAAGCTGACCGAGCTCCGCGACGATCAGGCCAAGTACATCGGCGTGTCCAAGGAAGGCCCGTTCAAGACCGACCACTACCGCTACTAAGACGCGGCGCTTTCCGTTTGGAAAGGAAGGGGGACCGGGTGACCGGTCCCCTTTTTTAATTTGAATCCGGAGACGGAGGCTGGCTGACGGCCTCGACGGCCTTTTCCAGGACTTCGTCGCGCCCCTGCGCGACCGCCGCGATCGTGCGGGTTACCGGAATCGTCGGCTTGACGCCGGTGCCGTCGAAAACCTTGCCATCCTGCTTCACGGCTCGCACCGCGGTCCACAGGATGAAATACCCGCCGGGCAGAGGGATGGCGTTGTAATCCGTCATCACGCCGGCGCTCGGGGACCCGACGATGGCTCCGAGCCGGGCGCTCTCGACGATCGTCAGGCAGGTCTCGTCGCCGCCGGCCGTGCGGGCGTCGGCGAGGAAGGCGACCTTCGCCGGGAGCCGCGGTTTCAACGGGGAGAGGGACCAGGACGAGGTCTCGTACTCCGGGGTTGCCGGCTCCGGGTACCGGGCGACCGGGATCTGCCATTGGGGCGAGCTGACCGGATTGATCAGGAAATGCCGGAGAAAATCGATCGAAAGCACCGGGTAGCCCCGCGCGTCGAAGACGATCCCTTTGGCCTGCGCGAGGCGGTCGAGCGCGGCGGCGAAATCTCCGTCGCTCACCCGGGTGAGATCGACGTAGAAGATCCCGGGGTGGAGCTCCGCGATCGGCTCGGGCCGTGGCTCTTCCGCGGGGGGGGCGCCGCGCAGGGGCACCGAGCGCTGGAGGGAGAACGAAAGGGGGGCCTCGCCGCGCCGCGCCTCGATCCGGACCGTCTCGCCCGCCACGCCCGTGGCGAGGCTGGAAAGAGCGAGATAACGCAGCCGGCCCGGGTTTGCGGCCGAGGTCAGGGTCTCCTCGGCGGCAAGCACCTCCCGGACCGGCCGGTTGCCGATTTTCAGGATCACGTCCCCGGGGAGGAGGCCGGCCACCGGCTGCGGATCGACGCGGGTGACGACGAGGCGGTCCTCGATCCAGTCCCAGGCCAGCGGCAGGCGGTGGGAGGGGGTGAGGTTCACCTGGCTGGCCTTCGCCTGTCCGTCCCGCAGGTTGGCGACCAGGCGCTGCAGGGTGCGCAGGAAGGCGGCCTCGTTCTCATCGGTGGCCGCCGTCTGCAGGGCCGGCCGCAGGGCCGCGTTCCAGTCCACTCCCGCCACCTCGAAATTGGGATAGAAGTGCCGCAGCGTGCCCCAGCTCAGCACCACGGCGGCGAGGCGGGTCGTGCGGTCGTTGCCCGAGGGGAAGAAACCGTTCGGCAGGCCCGCCGGGGAGGGCTGGAGCGGCACGTGAGGCAGCGTGCCCTGGTCGTCCGCGTAGAGGGCGAGCGGCAGGCGGACCGAGATTCCCCCCTCCAGGTCGGCGGTGAAGGGCTCCTGGGGCCGGGGGAGCGGAGGCCGCGGCGGCTTGGGAAGCGACAGGACGACCGACTGCCGGCCGGCATACGGGTTGATGTCGGTGAGGCTCGCCTGGAAGCCCTGGCGCCGGAAGGCATTGGCGAGCAGCCAGCTCGGGATGTTGTCGCCGGCGAGGGGCTCCTCGAACCCCGGGTTGTCGAGGAGATTCTTCCCCGGGATCCCGACCTCTTCCAGCGAGGCCTCGTCGATCCAGGCCCGGCCGAGAGGGTAGAAGAGCACGCCGAGCACGATCTTCTCGGCGTCCGCCGGAACCTCTCCGGCGATTTCGTAGACCTGCCAGCGGTCCGACGTCACCGGCCGGTCGTACATGTTGTCGAAGAATCCGACCTGCCCCTTGGGGCGGTCCACCCGCAGCCAGAGCTGAGCCCGGCCGGCGTCGCTGACCTCGGCCCGGACCGCGGCGCGGAAGCGGATCCTCTTGCCCCGCAAGGGGTGGGCGTCCACGGTCTGGCTCAGCGAGGCGAAGCCGGGGGCGATCGCGGGCGGCCGGTTGTCGATCCGGCGGCTTTCGTAAGG
>DATAHG010000882.1:0-3511 GCA_036263295.1 Thermoanaerobaculia bacterium
GTCCTCAAGGCCCTGACCGCGCGCCACCCCGCCTTGCAGCGCCATCTCTATACCGACGACGGCACCCTGCGGAGCTTCGTCAACGTCTTCCTGAACGACGAGGACGTGCGCCACCTCGGCCGCGACGCCACGCCGGTGTCGGCCGGCGACACCGTGTCGATCATCCCCTCGATCGCCGGGGGCGCGCCGGTTGCCCTGGAGGCTCCCCAGACCGAGACTCTGCCGGAGCTCACCCCGCAGGAGATCCGCCAGTACAGCCGCCACCTCATCATGCCCGAGGTGGGGACCGCCGGGCAGCGCCGCCTCAAGGCCGCCAAGGTCCTGATGATCGGCGCCGGCGGTCTTGGCTCGCCGCTCGGCCTCTACCTCGCCGCGGCCGGCGTCGGCACCCTCGGCCTGGTCGATTTCGACGTGGTGGACGAGAGCAACCTCCACCGCCAGGTGATCTACGGCCGCCGCGACGTCGGCCGGCCGAAGATTCAGGCCGCCCTGGAGCGCCTGCACGACATCAACTCGCACATCAAGCTGGTCCCGCACGAGACCCGGCTCGATTCGAGCAACGCCCTCGACCTGTTCAAGGACTACGACCTGGTGGTGGACGGGACCGATAACTTCCCGACCCGTTATCTCGTAAACGACGCGTGCGTGCTGTCGGGCAAGCCCAACGTCTACGGCTCGATCTTCCGTTTCGAGGGTCAGGTCTCGGTGTTCTGGGGCGCCAAGGGGCCGTGCTACCGCTGCCTCTTCCCGGAGCCGCCGCCGCCGGGGCTGGTGCCGTCCTGCGCCGAAGGGGGCGTGCTCGGAGTGCTGCCGGGGATCATCGGCTCGCTCCAGGCCAACGAGGTGATCAAGCTGATCGTCGGCGCCGGCGATCCGCTGATCGGCCGGCTGGTGCTGTTCGACGCGCTCAAGATGAAGTTCCGGGAGCTCAAGCTCCGCAAGGATCCCAACTGCCCGGTCTGCTCGGACCACCCGACGCAGAAGGGGCTCATCGATTACGAGCAGTTCTGCGGCATCACGCCGGAGCCGGAGGGGAGCGTGGAAGACGACTTCGAGATCGAGGTGACGGACCTCAAGAAGTGGCTCGACGAAGGGCGGCCGGTGACGGTCCTGGATGTGCGCAATCCCGAGGAGTACGCCATTGCCCGCATCGAGGGCTCGAAGCTGATCCCGCTCCACGAGCTCAAGGACCGCCTCGGCGAGCTCGACCCGGCCGACACCATTGTGGCCCACTGCCACCACGGCATGCGCTCGGCCCGGGCCGTCCAGTTCCTGCGCCAGATGGGCTTCGACCGCTCCATCAACCTCGCCGGCGGCATCGACGCCTGGAGCGACGAGGTGGATTCTTCGGTGCCGCGGTACTAGGCCAAGAAGGACCTGCGGGACGACAAGGACTGTAAGGGCGGCAAGCCCTGTCCTTGTCGTCCTTTCAGTCCTCCGGGTCCTTCCTCCCTCTCTTCTCCCGCCTCGATTTGAACGATAATGCGGTCTCTCTTTTCTTTGCGCTGAGAGGAGGCCCGACCTTGCGTGACGCGATTCGACTGGCCGTGATCCTGACCCTGCTGGCCGGCGGCCTCCATGCCCAGGAGCCGCCCCGGATGGCTCCGCCGTCTCCGGCAGGGGCGCCGTTCTCCGGCCCTCCGCAGCCGCCGGAGTCGCCGGCCTACGCGGTCGAGAAGCTCTCGACCACCCATCACACGGTGCGGATCGGCGGGGTCGAGGTGCGCTATACCGCAACCGCCGGCAACCTCCTGCTGCGCGAGGAAGAAGGCAAGCCGCGCGCTTCGGTCTTTTTCGTCGCCTACACGCGGGACGGGGTGACCGACTTGGCCAAGCGGCCGATCACCTTCACCTTCAACGGCGGCCCCGGCTCCTCGTCGGTCTGGCTCCACCTCGGAACCTTCGGGCCGCGCCGGGTGCGCATGGACGACGAAGGCAAGGCCCTGCCGCCGCCCGGCGGGCTGGTCGACAACGGCGATTCCCTCCTCGACGTGACCGACCTGGTGTTCATCGATCCGGTCAGCACCGGCTACAGCCGCGCGATCCCGCAGCGGGATGCCCCGCGCTTCCATGGGGTCCAGGAGGACGTCGAGTCGGTCGGCGAGTTCATCCGCCTGTGGACCAGCCGCTTCGGGCGCTGGAGCTCGCCGAAGTTCCTGGCTGGCGAGAGCTACGGCACCACCCGCGCCGCCGCTCTCTCGCGCTATCTCCAGAGCAACGACGGGATGTACCTCAACGGGATCATCCTGATCTCCTCGATCCTCAACTTCCAGACCACCGATTTCAATGTCGGCAACGACCTCCCGTTCGCCCTGTTCCTGCCGACCTACACGGCGACCGCCTGGTACCACAAGAAGCTGCCGACGGACCTCCAGGGGGACCTCCAGAAGGCTCTCGCCGAGTCGCGGACCTTCGCGCTGGGGGACTACACCCTGGCCCTGGCGCAGGGCAGCCGGCTCGACCCCGCCGCCCGCGGCCGCATCGCCGGACAGCTCTCCCGGCTCACCGGCCTGTCCCCCGAGTTCCTGGCGCGGATCAACCTGCGGCCGACGATCGGCGCCTTCACCAAGGAGCTGCTGCGCGACCAGCGCATCACCGTGGGACGGCTCGACAGCCGCTTCCAGGGGAGCGATCTCGACGCCGCCGGGCAGGAGTTTGAATATGACCCGAGCTACGCCGCCATCCAGGGACCCTTCACGGCCTCCCTCAACGACTACGTGCGGCGCGAGCTGGGGTATTCGAGCGACCTGCCCTACGAGATCCTGACCGACCGGGTCGATCCCTGGGGCTATGGGACGTACACCAACCAGTACGTCAACGTGGCCGAGGACCTGCGCAAGGCGATGACCCAGAACCCCGGGCTGCGGGTCTTCATCGCGAGCGGCTATTACGACCTTGCGACGCCGTTCTTCGCCACCGAATACACCTTCGACCACCTCGGCTTCGAGCCCTTCTATGACCAGCGGGTGACCCGGACCTACCACGAGGCGGGCCACATGCTCTACATCCGCCGGGTCGAGCGCGAGAGGCTCAAGGCCGACCTCGCGGCCTTCCTGCGGACGGCGAGCGGGGATTGAGCCGCATGGGGCGGAGAGGGGGGGCGGTTTTCCTGGTTCTCGGGCTGGCCCTGAGCACCGGGGCCCTTCGGGCTACTGGAGAGCCGGCGCCGTCGAGCGCCGCCGCGGCCCGTCCGGCAGGAGCCCGCCCGGTCCGTCCGGTCGAGGCCCGGCGTCCCGATCCGTCCCGGCTCAAGCGGGCCCGGGCCCGCCTTGCCGGCCGGGAGACCGCGAGCTTTCTCGGTCCCTACGCCCTCTATACGGATCTCCAGGACAAGGTCCGGATCCAGTACCTCGACCGCCTTGCCGCCCAGATGGAGGACATCTACCGCGCCCGCTACGGCCGCCAGCCGATCGGCCAGCCGGCGGAGGCGATCGTCCTCTACGCCCAGGAGAGCGATTACCAGGCGATCCAGGGCCAGGACGCCCAACTCGCCCGGCTGTCGGCGAGCGGC
>DATAHG010000883.1:0-2432 GCA_036263295.1 Thermoanaerobaculia bacterium
AGGGGCGGGCCGGTCCAGCACGGCTGCCCAGAAGGCGCGGCTGCGGTCGGAGAGCTGGCGGGCGCCGGAGCGCTCCAGCCAGTCGGCGAGGGCGGGCTCGCCCAGGGTGGCGACGAGCCAGGCGAGGTCGGCGGCGTCGCCGTCCTCCAGGAGGCGGGAGATCAGGAAGGGGGCGGCCCGGAGGTCCGGGTCCAGATCGAGGCCGCTTTCTTCCCAGTGGGGGAAGAGGCGGTGGGTGCCCTCGGGCCGCCGCATCCTCAGGCTTCCCGCCGCTTGCGGGGCAGGGTGTAGACCGGCGCGACGTTCTGCTCGTCTTCCATCTCCGCTTCCAGGGTGCGGCCGAACAGCTCCAGGGTGTTCTTGAGCTTGAGCTGGAGCTCACGGCGCTGGGCGCGGAGATCGCCGATCTTCCCCTCGATCCGGGCGGTCTGCTCGATGGCCTGCTGGACGAGCTTGTCGGCGGCGAACTCCGCCTCCTTGAGGGTCAGCTCGGCTTCGCGGCGGGCGTTGGCGGTGATCTCGTCCGACACCTTCTGGGCCCGCAGGAGAGTCTGCTGGAGCTGGTGCTCGCGCTGCTCGGTCTCCTCCAGGCGCTGGCGGTAGTAGCGGTTTTCCCGGTCGAGCTTTTCGATGTGGGCGAGGCGGGCGGCGAGCTCCTCGGCGAGGACGGAGAGGAACCCCTCCACCTCGGTCGGATCGAAACCCCTCATCTTCTGGGAGAAACGCATCTTCTGGATCTCGAGCGGGGTGAGAGCCATGGGTCGGAACCTCCTGGGTACGGCCTTGCTGCCGGTAAAACGATCCTTGAGAGAAAAAGGATAGCTATCTTAGCATGAGTCAAGGCCGTCGAGGGAGCGACGACGAGGAGGGGTCAACCCCGCCGCCCGAACAGGGCGGTGCCAACTCGGACGTGGGTGGCCCCCTCTTCGACGGCGACCTCGAAGTCGTCGCTCATCCCCATCGAAAGGAGGCCAGGGAAGCCGGACCATTCGGGCCGGCTTCCGAGGTTGTCGCGCAGCTCGCGCAGGCGCCGGAACCAGGGGCGGGAGTCTTCGGGGGAGTCGCCGGGCGGCGGGATGGCCATCAGGCCGGCGATGCGCAGGTGCTGGAGGTCGGCGAGGGGGCGGACCGCCTCGGCCAGCCCTGCGAGCGGGAAACCGTGCTTGCTCTCCTCGCCGCCGAGGTTGATCTCCAGGAACCCGGGGATGACCAGGCCGCGGCCGGCGGCCTCGCGGTCGAGGGCCTCGGCGATCTTCGGACGGTCCACCGAGTGGACGGTGCGGAAGAGGTCGAGCGCGGCGCGCACCTTGTTGGTCTGGAGCGGACCGATCAGGTGCCAGTCGATCCGCGGGTCTCGCAGCTCCTCGGCTTTCGAGAGCGCCTCCTGCACTCGGTTCTCGCCGAAAGCGCGCAGGCCGGCGCGGTAAGCCGCGGCGAGAACTGGAGCGGGCCGGGTCTTGCTGGCGCCGACCAGGGTCACCTCGGAGCGGGGACGGCCGCTCCGGTCGCAAGCGGCCTGGATGCGGGCCTCAATGGCGGCGAAGCGGCCGGCGAGCTCGTCGTCGGAGGCGGAGGCCGCGCCGGAGCCCGGGGCGGCCCCGGAGGCTTCCGGCGGGTCCGGGCTCAAGCCGGGACCTCTTCGAGGTAGAGGATGCGCTTGCAGCTCTCGCACTGCACCAGGCTGTCGCTGTTGCGGATCTCCACCACCACCTGCGGACGGACCCGGTAGTTGCAGGCGCCGCAGTGCCACTCGCGGGGGCCTTTGCGGGGTCCCTCGATCAGCCGGACCGGGGCGAGGGCGCCGGCCGGATGGCGCTCGAGGATGCGCTCGAACTGGCCGGAGATGTTCCTCGGGAGCTCCTGCTTGAGCTGGGCGATCCGTTCGCGCAGGCTGGCGATTTGCTGGGCGATGGCGGGCTTTTCGGCCTCCCAGCGCGCGGACTCCCCGGCGTAGCGCTCGGCCAGCTCGCGGAAGCTCTCGCGGCGGGCATCGAGATCCTTCTGGGCCTGCTCGGACTTTTCGAGCGAGGAGAAGGACTGCTCCTCGGAGGTGGTGATCAGCCGCTTGGTGGTATCGATTTCCTGGAGAAGGGCGCCGTATTCGCGCTGGTTGCTCACCTTGTTGATCTGCTGCTGGTATTTCTTGAGCTTCTCTTGCGCGTCCTGGGTCACCGCCTCGGCCGTCCGCCGCTCCCGGGCGGCCTCTTCGAGCGAGTGTTCCAGGGCGTCGATCTCACTCTTGCGCGTCACATGCTCGTCGTGAAGCTCCCGCATCCAGTCCGGGATACCGTGCAGCCGTTGCTCGGCTTCCTTGAGTTCAGAGAGTTTGCTTTGTAGCTCCACAATGGTATCGAGGTGCGGGTTCATGGGTGGGATTCCGACTCCTCTCCGGGAGAAAGATATTTCAGGAGACGTCATAGGCTCTCATCATT
>DATAHG010000884.1:0-1897 GCA_036263295.1 Thermoanaerobaculia bacterium
GCCCTGGCGAGCGGCGGCCTGGAGCGCGAGTGGGAGAGCCTGATCCCGCTCATCACCATCAAAGAGTCCTACTTCTACCGCGCGCCGCAGCAGTTCGAGGCGATCCGCCAGATCGCCCTGCCGACCCTGCTGCGGGCCCGCGCCTCGGTGCGGCGCCTGCGCATCTGGTCGGCCGCCTGCGCCCGCGGCGAAGAGCCGGCGACCCTGGCGATCGTCCTCTCCGAAGAGCCCTCCCTCGTCGGCTGGGACTGGAGCATCGTGGCGACCGACGTGGACGAAGAGGCCCTGGCCGGCGCCCGCCTCGGCCTCTACGGCGAGCGCGCCGTCTCCGGCGTGCCGCCGGTCCTGCAGGAGCGCTACTTCCGGCGCCGGGGCAAGCTGTACGAGCTGGACGCCGAGCTGCGCTCGCGCATCGACTACCGCGCGCTCAACCTGGCCCACCCGCCGTTCCCGCTGCCGTTCCAGGAGTACGACCTGATTCTGCTCCGCAACGTCCTGATCTACTTCCGGCGTCCCCTGCAGCGCTGGGTGATGTCGGAGGTGGGACGGATCCTCGCGCCGCACGGCTACCTCTTCCTGGGCGCCTCGGAAACCCTGTGGCAGATCCAGGAAGACCTGGAAGCGATCGACCTCGGGGCCTGCTTCTGCTACCGCCACCGGCAGAAGAGCGCGGCCACGACAGAGGCGAAGCCGGAGCCCCGCGAACGCAAACGGCCGGCGCCGCGCCCGGCCGAGCCGGAACCGGCTCCCGAGCGTCCGGCGTCCGGCTGGATGGACCTCCAGGACCGGCGGGCCTGGAGCCAGTTGCGCTCGACCCCGCCGGAAGCCGGCCCGGCCGCGCCGGCTGCGGACACCGCGCCCTCGCTTTCGGAGGCCTCCAAAGACGCCCTGAACGCCGAGCCCTGCGCCGTCCACGCCCGTCTCGCCGAAGCGGCGAGCGAGCTGTCCGCCAACCGGGTGGACGAAGCCGCGAAAATCCTGTCCGAAGTCATGGCCGCCGAGCCCTCCGAGCCGGCCGCGCACGCCCTGGAAGGCTTCCTCCACGACCTCGCCGGCCGCACCGAAGACGCCGTAGCTTCCTACCGCGCCGCCCTCTACCTCGATCCGGCACTCTTCCAGGTCCGCACCCTGCTGGCCGACTGCCTCCTGCGCCTCGGCCAGAAAGACCGCGCCGAGCACCAGTTCCGGGAAGTCCTCGCCCTCCTCGACGGCGGACGAGACCGCGAGCTCGCCCTCTACGCCGATCTCCCGCTCCCGAGCCGCGAACGGGCCCAACGGCGCTGCCGGCAGGTTCTGCAGGGGCGGTAGAGGGCGGTCCTTACCTCTCCATTTGGGGAGAGGCCAGTAAAATTGTGACAAAACCGAGAGATTCCGTGACAACGCCCCGGGACATCATGACGAAAGCTCTGCGCGTTGTCCCGTAACGCACTCGTGTCGTCACGATATCTCTCCGTTTTGTCACGGAATCTTTAAGCTTTGTCGCTCTTCGTATCCTTTTCGTCGCCACGTCTCTCCACTTCGTCACTTCACACCGGGACGTTGTCACGATGCCTTCCCACGTTGTCACTTTATCTCGGCGTGTTGTGACGTTGTCTCTCCACTTCGTCACTCTTCATCGCCACGTTGTCACTCTGTCTCGCCGTTTTGCCACGACTTCTCTGTAAGTCGTCACGGTTCGTAGAGACTTTGCCACGAACTCTCTACACTTCGTTCCGTTGTCTCTCCATGCCGTCGCTTCGCGGAGAGGATTTGTCACGAAGTCTCTCCGTGCCATGACAACGTCTCTCCAATTTGTCACTCAATTCGGCCCTTCGAAAGGCTAGCAAGTTTCCAGACCGGGCCTGCCACAGTCCTGCACACGTGGATCATGACGGGTCACCATGACCCCTACCAATTC
>DATAHG010000885.1:0-1671 GCA_036263295.1 Thermoanaerobaculia bacterium
GCCGAGGAGGTCTTCGCCCATGAGCTCGGCCACACCCTCGGGCTCGGCCACTCCACGCAGTCGGACTCCCTGATGCGAGCCACCGCCCACGCCGATGGCCGCGGCGCCCGCCTGACCGCCGACGACCGCGCCGGCATCGCGGTCCTTTATGGGACCGGCACCGGCGGGACGGGCACGGGGGGCACCGGCGGCGGCACCACGAGCAACAAGCCGGCGGCCCCCACCGGGCTCGCGGCCCAGGCTGCTTCGAGCACGGAGGTCCGGCTCACCTGGACTGACAACGCCTCCAACGAGCAGGGCTTCCGCGTCGAGCGCAAGGTGGGGAGCGGCGCCTTCCAGGAGGTCATGACCGTGGGGGCCAACACGACCGAGGCCCGGATTACCGGCCTGACCGCCAACACGGCCTATTCGTTCCGGGTCCGGGCGCGCAACGGCTCCGGTTTCTCGGCCTACAGCAATGCGGCGAGCGTCACCACCCCGGCGGGCACTGTCAGCGGAACGTTCGTGGCTCCTTCCGGCCTCAAGGCCCTGGCCCGCTCGGCCAACGAAGTACTGCTCACCTGGCAGGACCGCTCGACCGGCGAAACCGGTTTCCGCGTCGAGCGCCAGACCGCGGGCGGCGCCTTCCAGGAGATCGGGACGGTGCCGGCCAACTCGGTGAGCGCCCTGGTCACGGGCCTGGCGCCCGGCACCTCCTACGGGTTCCGGGTGCGGGCCGTCCGCACCGGCGGGACCTCGGACGCCACCGGCGTCGTGACCGTGACCACTCCGCAGGCCGCGGTCGGCGCCGGCTGCTCGGGAGGCGACGCCCTCTGCCTCTCCGGGGGCCGCTTCCGGGTGGAGGTGGACTGGCGGGATCGGGCCGGCAACACCGGCCGGGGTCAGCTTGCGCAGCGGACGGACAAGACCGCGACCGCCTGGTTCTTCGACTCGGGCAACGTCGAGCTGATCGTAAAGATCCTCGACGGTCAGACCGTGAACGGCAACTTCTGGGTCTTCGCCGGCGCCCTGTCGGATGTCGAGTACTGGATCAAGGTGACCGACCTCCAGACCGGCCGGGTCCAGCTCTACCACAACCGCGCGGGGGACGTGCGCGGCTTCGCCGACACCTCCGCCTTCCCGGCGGCAAGCGGCTCGGCGAGCCCGGCGGTCCTCGGCGCCCGCGAGATCCGCACCCTGGCGGCCGCGCCGGCTACTGTGACCCCGGCGGCCACTCAAGTGGCGGCCGGCACCTGCGGCGCGAGCGGTCAGGCGCTCTGCCTCGACGGCAACCGTTTCCAGGTCGAGGTGCGCTGGAAGAACCAGCACGACGGAGGCTCGACGGGTGTGGCCACGGCCGTCCCTGGTACCACTAACACCGGCTACTTCTGGTTCTTCGACGCCGAGAACACCGAGCTGGTCGTGAAGGTGCTCGACGGCACCGCCCTGAACGGCAAGTTCTGGGTCTTCTCGGGCTCGCTGACGGACCTGGAGTACTGGATCACGGTGACCGACACGGCCACCGGCAAGGTGCGCACCTACCACAACCCACCCGGCAACCTGGCGGGGGTGGCGGACACCTCGGCGTTCTGATCTCGGACGGGAGAGGGCGGGGGCGCCCTCTCCCGCCTTTCCGTTAAAGTACCCATCCATGCCCGCCGACTCCCTGGTCTACTCCCAAGAGCAGCCCAA
>DATAHG010000886.1:0-1854 GCA_036263295.1 Thermoanaerobaculia bacterium
CATCGCCGTGAGCGATCCGATCGTGCGCACATGGTTCCAGAAGGTCCAACTGGAAAGATAATTCGCCCAGACGCTCGCGCTCGCCGGATCGGTCGGGATGACCGCGGCCAGCACGTTGTTCCTGGGCACATTGAAAGCCACCGTCACCAGAAAGCAGCCGATCAGATACAGCAGGCTCCCGGCCAGCAGATACCCGGCCCCGGGCTGTTGCCAGCGAAGAAGAGAACCGATCGCGCCGACCGCACATAGCGCGGCGGTCCCCATGAACACCCCGAGAAACCAGGGATTGAGGACGACGACGTTGATGGCCTGCATGGCGGCGATGCCTTCCGGCGGAGGAAGACGCGCGAGCGCCCGCATCACGAAAGTGGAAAAAGCGAAGAAGGTGCCCGCGATCAGCCCGGAGCCCAGGGCCGCGAGCAATTTCAGGGTCGAGAGCCAGTTGCCGAGAGTCGCCATTCAGCCTCCTGACCAGAGGAGTGGGGTCAGGCCGGCAAGTCTACCGCGATCGAAGAGGGATCTCACGGCGCGAGTCATCCGCGCCGTGAGATCGGGTCAAACCTACTTGTTGCCGCCGGCGAGGGGATCGCGTTCCGTGCAATTGAGCGGAACCGTCAGGCTGGCCGAGCGGGTGAAGCCGAGCGCGTCGCGCACGCTGACCGAGACCTGCGTGCCTGCGGACGCCTTCGCGCGGTTGATGGGCTCGCTCGGCGCCGATACCGGAGTGGCATTCGTCCAGGTCACCGTATACGGCTGCTGGCCACCGGATACGGTGGCGGTGACATTCCGGGGAGTCGTGCAGAGTGAGCCGACGGCGACCGAAAGCGACAAGGGGTCGTAGCCCGGGCGATCGTCGAAGAGCTGCACCCAGCGCCCGTCGAATCCGCCATTGGCCGCCGTGTACCAGGGGCCCACCAGCCAGCTCCCGGCTTCGACCGAGGTGGAGGTGTTGATGCCGCCCGAGTGGGCGAAGAAGTCGTGCTGCCACCAGTAGGCGTTGTGGGAGTTGTAATACCCGCTGGCTGCTCCGCGGGAGCGCCCGTAGCTGTCGACGCCGGTCCCCTCATAGGCCGGGAAGCCGGCCGCGTCGTTCGTGCAGTTCCGGTTGAGCTCCGCCGAATAGGAGCCGAACAGCCAGTCCTTATCGGGATACCCGTCACGGCCGTCCGTCAGGTCGGAGGCGCCGCTGTCGCGAGATCTCGCATAGAAGACCTGCATGCCCGCGGCGACCTCGGCCTGACCCGCCTCGTTGAGGATCGGGCTCTCCAGAAGCACGTCCACGGCCGTGTCGCTCAGCCAGTGCTTGTACCAGGTGCTGTTCTGCCAGTGCGTCGGCAGGATGTCGGCGATGTCCTGCAGCTCGTACGTGAGGCGCTTGACCTGCGACCAGTACAGCGTGTCGCCGTTGTCGGCGCCGCTGTACAGCGTGCTCGCGACGGTGAAGTTGAGAGGCTTGGCATTCCAGGCGCTCACCGCCGCGGAAGACCCGTCCGGCACGAAGACGTAGTGGATGTTCTTCTTGGAGTCCTTGTCGTTGATGTTCACCTCGGCCTTGGTCGAGGTGCTCATCTGGCCGGCGATCCAACTATAGGAATTGGTGACGAAACGCAGCTCGTGGGCGTGCGTGTCGCAGAGGTCGAACGGCGTATCGATGGCGCTTTCATCCGCCTGCCAGACGAGGAGGTGCTTGCCCGTCGCCGTCTGCATGAAGTTGAGGCCGGAATCATAGGAGCGGCGCATGATGTGCTGGGAGTGGAGCGTGATGGTGGCATTGCTCACGGTCTCGCCGGCCGAGCCGGGCGTACCGCTCACGCCGTGCAGGATGATCTCGATCCGTTCCCAGTCGTGGATCTG
>DATAHG010000887.1:0-10463 GCA_036263295.1 Thermoanaerobaculia bacterium
CCCCTGGATGCGGATCTTCCCCACCCGGCCCGAGGAGCCGCGCGACAGGATCTCCAGGTCGCGGAAGCCGACCCCCGGGAAGCGGTTGTTGACCTGCTTCGCGAGCTGCGAGTCGGTACGGAAGCGCGACCAGGAGCTGTAGGGGCTGCTGCGGTCGAACGCTACCCCGTCGAGGTCCACGTCCTGCACGGCGGAGATCAGCCGGTCCCCCTGCCAGAACAGGGTCAGGCGGTCCCCCGGCAGCAGCGCCAGATCGGAGCTGGCGACCGTGTTGCCACGCCGGCGGAAGGTCGCCAAGTGCTCGGGGAGGGGATAGACCTGGTCCTCCTTGCCCGACCGCACGGTGAGCTTGCCCGCCGCGCTCGCCAGGTAGGAGACCTCCTCCCGCCGCACCGCCTGGAGCAGCTCGGAGAGGGCCAGGAGCATGGGCTCGATCTCTTCGTCCCGGAGCGGCTGGTCCAGCGGCCCGTCCATGAGACCGCTCTTGATCAGATAGGCGGCGCGCCGCAGGTCCTCCTCGGTCCAGTCCTTGGGCGGGTCGTTCAGGAGGTACTTGACGTCCTGCGGTCCGAGGAACAGCCGGGCGTCGAGGGCGAGGTCGAAGGCGTAGGCCACGAAGCGCTGGACCTCCCGGCGGTCGAGGGAGGTCAGCCGCTGGCGCGGGGCCGGCAGGCCGGCCAGGATGGCGAGGTGCTCCAGCCGCGCCGACAGGGTCTGGGCGGCGCCGACGCCGGCCGCCGGAGGCAGCAGGCGCTGGGTCAGGCCGGCCGGGAACGGAATGCCCGGCGTGAGGTCTCCGGCGAGGCGGGCCATCCCCTCTTCCATGCAGGGGACGGCCTTGAGATAGGGCTCCTGCTTGAAGGGGAAGATGACCTGGACATCCTCGGTGTGGCCGCCGCAGGTCGAGCTGTAGAGCGCGTCGATCAGCTCCCCCTGGTACATCAGCACCTGGCCGGCCGTCTCGGCGATCGCCCGGTCGGAGAGGGAGTGCTCGACCTCCATCCCCTTGTAGACCTGGCAGCGCGGGGTGGCGCAGATGTCGTACCCCTCGCGGGAGAACTCGCCGAGGGTGCGCAGGGTGTAGGTGCGGGCGGCGACCGCCTGCGCCTTGAGCGCCTCGACCTGGTTGTACTGGATCGGCCCCATCTCGCTGGGCACCACGCCGCGCAGGTACTGCTCGACCGGCAGCTCGTTGATCACGTTGAGGGCGCCGCGATCGTTCAGGTAGACCAGGATGCGGCCGCGGTAGCGCTTGCCCTGGACGCGGACGCTCTCCGACACGGCCGGGCTGACTGACAGCCAGCGGCCGGGGTAGGTGTTGGAGGTGCCCCCCTGGATCAGGCGCAGGGCCGGCGCGGTCACCCCGGCGCCGTCGGAGACGATGAAGCCGCCGGTCACGCCGAGGGTCGAGAGGCGCCGCATGTCCTTTTCGGCGTCCTCCCGCGCCGCGTAGCGCCCGACCCGCACGCGGTAGAGATCGATCCCGGCGTCGAAGTAGGCCTCGCCGGGCTGGCCGGTCTCGTCCTGCAGCCGGCGGGCGAGGTTCTGGGCCTGGCGCTCGTCGCGCAGGGCCGCCGCCTGGATGCGGTAGAAGCCCTGGCTGGCCGAGGCCGCCGCCGGCTCGATCCGCAATGGGCCGGCGATCCCCACCTGCTGCTCTCCGGCGACCACCGCGATCCCCTCCTCGCAGCAGGGGAAGGTGACGGATTCGAGGTCGCTCGCGAGCCCCACCTTGATCAGGTAGGGGGCCTCGACACCGGATTCCGCCTCCAGTGGAGCCGGGGCCGGAGCTTTCGGGGCGGGGGCCGGCCGGGGCGCTGGCTGGGATGGCTCGGGAGCCGGGGTCTGGGGCGCCGGGCGCTGCGGCACGGGCTTGGCAGGGCGGGTCGTGCTGCAGCCCACGGCGGCACCGGCCAGGACCACGACGAACGGGACAAAATACAGCTTCGATCTCAAGCGGCGATTCCTTCCGAAATCCGCGTCTCGCTGCGGACCAGGGCCACCAGGGCGCCGGCCAGAGCGACCGCGAGCAGGGCGTTGGGGAGGGTCTGGAGCAAGGTCAGGAAGAACTGGGCACCTCCGCGCACCCAGAGGTCGTCCCCCGCCGTCAGGTCGACGGCAAGACCCAGCGGGATGAAGACCAGCGAAAACACGAGGCTGAGCGCGATGAAGATCACGACCAGCAGGAGCACGGCGCCGAGGCGCCGCATGAGCACGTCCCACCCCAGGCGGGCGGCCTGCCGCACGCTGGAGACCTTCGCCTCGGCCAGACTGGCCTGGGAGGTCATGAACCAGAGCAGGACCAGGCACAGGGGCAGGGCTACCAGAAAGAGACCGATGCAGCCGAGGCCGAGCACGGCGGCCGGGGTGGTGGCGGTCCGGGCGACAGCCGCGCCGAGCGCGACATAGATCAAGATGGGGACGAGGGAGTAGATCCCGAACAGGTTCGTCAGCCAGAAGAAGGGCCAGGTCCGCCGGCCCGCCCAGGCCTGAAAGGAGACAAGCGTGAAGGCGCGGAGCTGTTGGCGCGAGGCCGCCCCTCCCATTGGCGCCCGGCGGTCGGCCTCGTAGAGGATCCCGTAGACCCCGGCCTGGAAATAGGAGTAGGCCACGAACGCCACGGTCCAGACGGCCAGCGTCCCGATCAGCCCGAGGACCAGCATGGGCCAAGCCTCCGCCAGCCAGTCGAGGACCTCCTCGACGCGGTCGAGCGGCAGATCGGAGGCCCCCAGGATCGCCGATTCCCAGGCGCGCGGATCGAGGCTCACGCCGAGCGCCACCAGCGGGATGATCAGTCCGGCCACGGCGAGGACCGTCACGACCAGGCTCTGAAGGAAGAGCACCGCCGCCAGCTCCCAGTTTGCCGCCGTGCTCACCACGCCGCGCTGGAAGCACTCGATGGCCGAAAGGCGAGCCACCCGGACAGCCGGGGTCATCGCCGGGGTCATCGCAGGTGGGCTCCGTGGATGGCGTGCTCGCGCCGGAAATCTTCCTTGACGCCGTCGAGCGCCACCGGCTGGGCCATCTCGTAGAGGCGGCTGACCAGCATCGGCGGCAGGCGGGTGGTGAGGAGGGAGGCCGCCTCTTCGCGCGGCGGCTCGGCGTCGCGCCCCCAGCGGTCCAGCCCGCGGTCGGTCGCCGCCGGCTTGACCAGAGCGGCGGGCTGCGAGACGCCTTCCAGGCGGTAGTTCGTGGTGAAGAGGGTGGGCTTGCGCCGGGTGTAGCGGCCGTTGATGATCAGGTAGAGGATGTCTCTCACCCACGGCGTCGCCTGCTGGGCGCCGAGCTCGTCGAGGACCAGCAGCTCGGCCTCGGCCAGCGGGTCGAGGATCTCCCGTTTCGACTCGGGCGAGCCCGGGTCGAAGGTGGACTGGATCTGGTGCAGCAGCGAGGTGAACTCGACGAAGCGGCCGTGGATCCGGTAGCGCTCGATCAGCTCGACCAGGATGCCGACGGCGAGGTGGGTCTTGCCGACGCCGGGCGGGCCGGTGAAGAGCAGGCCCGAGGTCTTGAAGACCGGGCCGCCGGTTTCGGAAGGCTGGACGAACTCGTCCACGTACTGCTGGGCGAGGGTGCGGGCGCGCAGGAGCTGCGCGTCGGTGCCGTGGGAGCCCGCGGCGTGGAAGGTCCGCAGGCGGCAGTGCCGGTAACGGGCCGGGACCCCGGCGGCCGCGAGCAGGCGCGGCACGACGTTCTCCTGGCGGCAGGGGCATTGGCGGGCGGTGCCGGCGCCGCCGTCGGCGACGACAATCCAGCCCCGGCCGCCGCAACGCTCACACGCTGTCGCGGTGGTCTCTTCACGTTCCTCGCTATACGGCACGAGAAAATCGTAACAGAGGTGGCAAGAAAAACGGCCGGCGAGAACGCCGGCCGTCTGGATTTCCGGAGGGTTCCGGGCTGGGCGGCCCGGCGGGCTCAGAGCCGCTTGCTGAGTGGCCCGCCCTGGAGTTTGACGAGCGCCGAGCTGTTCTTCCTCTCCGCCTCCCGTTTCACGTACTCCAGCAGGCGGTCCACCTCGAACTGCATCTTGTCCATGCGCTCCTTCATGTTGAGGATCACCTCGACCCCGGCGAGGTTCACGCCGAGATCCCGGGTCAGGGTGAGGATGATCTCCAGGCGGCGGATCGCCTCCTCGTCATAAAGGCGGGTGTTGCCGGCACTACGGGCGGGCTTGATGAGCCCCTCCCGCTCGTAGAGCCGCAGGGTCTGCGGGTGGATGTCGTAACGCTCGGCCACCACGCTGATCATCACGTACTTCTGTTCGGAGCGCTTGCCGGCCATCAGGATTCCTCCTGGGACCGGACCGGCACCGCGGTGGCCTGGCTGCTCCGCTTCGGCACCAGGATCTTCAGCACACCGTTTTCGAAGCTGGCCGCGACCCCGTCCGCATCGACGGAGGAGGACAGCTCGAAGGTGCGGCGGAAGGGACCGTAGCTCCTCTCCATGCGGAGGAAGTTCCGGTTCTCCCCCAGGCTCGGGCGGCGGCCGGAGATCTCCAGCCGCCGGTCCTTCACCTGGAGTTGAATGTCGTCCCGCCGGACGCCGGGCAGCTCGGCGAAGACGAGGAAGGAGTCCTCGGTTTCCAGCACGTCGACGGACGGGGCCCAGGTGCCCGGCAGACTTCCGTCCCGCTCGTCGTACTCCGAGGCGAGCAGCGCCTGCTCGAAGAGGTCATGGATCCGGTCCTGGATTCGGCCGAGCTCTTCGAGGTAGATCTTCTTGAGCGGCGCCATGACTCAGGCCTCTCCTCAGCGCTTGTCGTCCACGTCCACGTACTCGGCGTCGATCACCTCGTCGCTGGCCCCGGCTCCGGCGGCGCCGCCGCCCGGCTGGCCGGCCCCGGCCCCCGCTCCCGCCGCCCCCGCGCCGGCCTGGCTGTACATCGCCTCGGCCAGCTTGTGCGACGCCTGGGTGAGCCGCTCGGTCGCCTTCTGCATGGCGTCGGTCTCGTTGTCCTCCAGCGCCTTGCGGGCCTGGGTGAGCGCCTCCTCCAACTGCCCCTTCTCGTCCGGACCGAGCTTCTCCTTGTTCTCGTTGTACGCCTTGTCGGTGCTGTAGATCAAGCCGTCGAGCTGGTTGCGCACCTCGACCTGACGGCGGCGCTCCTGGTCCTCGGTGCGGTGCGAATCCGCCTCGCGGACCATGCGGTCGATCTCGTTGTCCGACAGGCCGCTCGAAGCCGTGATGGTGATCTTCTGCTCCTTGCCGGTGCCGAGATCCTTGGCGGAGACGTGCGCGATGCCGTTGGCGTCGATGTCGAACGTCACCTCGATCTGCGGCACGCCGCGCGGCGCCGGCGGGATGCCCACCAGGTGGAACTTGCCGAGGGTGCGGTTGCCCGACGCCATCTCGCGCTCGCCCTGGAGGACGTGGACCTCGACCGACGTCTGGCTGTCCGACGCGGTCGAGAAGGTCTCGCTCTTGCGCGTCGGGATCGTGGTGTTGCGCTCGATCAGCTTGGTGAAGACGCCGCCCAGGGTCTCGATGCCGAGGGACAGCGGCGTCACGTCGAGGAGCAGCATGTCCTTGACGTCACCACGCAGAACGCCGCCCTGGATCGCGGCGCCGATCGCCACCACCTCGTCCGGGTTGACGCCCTTGTGGGGCTCCTTGCCGAAGAAGTTCTTGACGAGCTGCTGGATGGCCGGCATGCGGGTCTGACCGCCGACCAGGACGACCTCGTCGATGTCCTTGGGCTCGACGCCGGCGTCCTTCAGAGCCTGCCGGCAGGGACCGAGCGAACGCTGGATCATGTCGTCTACGAGCTGCTCGAGCTTCGCCCGGCTCAGCCGGATGTTGACGTGCTTCGGACCCGAGGCGTCGGCCGTGATGAACGGCAGGTTGATCTCGGTCTCGGTGGTGCTGGACAGCTCGATCTTGGCCTTCTCGGCGGCCTCCTTCAGGCGCTGCAGGGCCATCGGGTCGTTGCCGAGGTTGATGCCCTGGTCCTTCTTGAACTCTTCGAGCAGCCACTCGATGATGCGCTGGTCGATGTTGTCACCGCCCAGATGGGTGTCGCCGTTGGTCGCCTTGACCTCGACCACGCCCTCGCCCACCTCGAGGACCGAGATGTCGAAGGTGCCGCCGCCGAAGTCGTAGACCGCGATGGTCTGGTCCTTCTTCTTGTCGAGCCCGTAGGCCAGCGCGGCCGCGGTCGGCTCGTTGACCAGGCGCTCGACGGTCAGGCCGGCGATGCGGCCGGCGTCCTTGGTGGCCTGGCGCTGGGCGTCGTTGAAGTAGGCCGGCACCGTGATGACCGCCTTCTCCACCTTCTCGCCCAGGTAGTCCTCGGCAGCCTGCTTGAGCTTGCTGAGGATCATCGCCGAGATCTCGGGCGGCGAATACTTCTTGCCCTCGACCGAGACGCGCACGTCGCCGTTCTCGGCGCGCTCCACCTCGTAGGGGACCATCTTCATCTCTTCGTTCACTTCCGCGTGCTTGCGGCCCATGAAACGCTTGATCGAGAAGACGGTGTTCTTGGGGTTGGTGACCGACTGCCGCTTGGCAACCTGGCCGACGAGGCGCTCACCACTCTTGGTGAAGGCGACGACGGACGGGGTGGTCCGGTTTCCCTCGGCGTTGGGGATGACCTTCGCCTCGCTGCCTTCCATTACGGCGACCACGCTGTTGGTGGTGCCGAGGTCGATTCCGATGATCTTGCTCACTATCTCCTCCTTCTCGTCCTTCAGGCGCGAGTCCTCGGGCCTGGGGAACGGGGATATTCTAAAACCTTAGTGGCGGCCAGTCAATTTTCCGCCACACCATGTTTGACAAGAATCCACGCAGATTTATTCCGCGGGGAACCGCGGAGAAGAAGATTGGGAGGGAGGGCGCCCCGGGAGGGGCGAGGGTCAATCCAGCAGGACCAGAGGCGCCCGGGCGTTCGCCTTCGACACGGAGAGGAAATCGGGGTCGAGGAGGAAGTTCCCGGTGATCGCCTCGGTGCTCTCGCCGCCGGCCAGGGGCTTGCCGCCGGCCATCGGCTGCAGGGTGTAGCTCTCTTCCGAGGCGGTGTACTGCAGGAGGTGGCCCTGGGGATCCCGCAGATCGCCCGGCGAGAGCAGGCCGGCGCTCGCCAGCAGGCCGAGCTGCTCGGGGAACCTCCCCTCCAGGAGGAAGAAGGTCTTCGAGCCGCGATCGATCTTGCGGTAGAGGGCCGCGCGCTGCTCCTGGGCCAGGGCCGCCCGCTCGCCGTCCTGCCAGGGAAAGGGCAGCAGCAGGGCGCCCGGCGAGAGCAGGAGGGTGGCGA
Organism: Thermoanaerobaculia bacterium; assembly: GCA_036263295.1. GTDB lineage: Bacteria > Acidobacteriota > Thermoanaerobaculia > Multivoradales > UBA5704 > DATAHG01. Next base: position 7,250 of record DATAHG010000887.1, read on the forward strand.
GCAGCACCACGGCGAGCCCCCCGGCGAGCAGGGTCGGCAGCAGGCGGTAGGAAGCCGGGACCGCCGAGGCACCCTCCACCGTCATCTTGCGGAAGGCCTTGGCGGCGGCCGGGTCTACCCCGGCGGAGCCGGCAGCGCCGGCGGTACTGGCAGCAGCGGCCGCGACCGGCCGCACCACTCCCGTCGCCGGAACCACCCCTCCCCGCACCACCCGCAGACCGGGGGCGGGGCTGGGGCTCGCCGGCGGCGGAGCCGGGGAGACCGGCCGGCCCACCGGGGACGCGACGGCCGGGGCCGCCGGCAGCGGGCGGGGCGTGGGGGCCGGAGCGGCCGCCGCGGCCGCCGCCTGGGAGCTGCGCAGGCTCGGCAGCGAGTTGACCAGGAACTCGTCCACCGAGATGGGGAGGAACCCGTCCTCGTAGGAGACCTCGTCGCCGCTATAGAACTTGAAGTCCCCCTCGGCCCAGGCGAGGAGCTGCTCGAGCTGGCGATAGGTCTGGAGGCGCAGGGCGTGGAGGAGCTGCGGGCGGGGGACGTAGCGTCGTTCGACCAGGAGGTCGAGCAGCCGCCCCCCGGCGCTCTGGTGCTCGGCGGTGGCGCGGGAGAAGTCGGAGGCGCTGATCAGCCCCTCGCTCACCAGCACCTGGGAGAGCCCCTCCTCCACCGTCTGGCTGAGGGCGTCGGCGGCGACGATCTGGCCGTTCAGGAACGAGATGGCGATGATGTCCTGCTGGCCCTGGACCGTCAGGATCCCGGTCTTCTTCTGCTGGGAGATCAACTGCAGGATCTCCGGGAGCTTGAAGAGGTCTAGAGTGCCTTCAACCGCCATGATGGGCTCGTCCGGCTCGTCGCCTGGCTTCAGATCTCGTTGCGCAGCTCCCAGCGAAGCCGCGCCCCGAAATAGAGCAGCAGGCCGAGGATCGACGCGATCCATGCGAGGTAGCTACCGGGATCATAACCCCAAGGGATGCGATATCCCAGCCTCCCCAGGAACGGCAGCAGCAGCAGCCCGGTCGGGAAGAGCAGGGCGAAGAACGCCCGCGGTCCCTCGCCCGCCCGGGCCGAGGAGAACCCGGGGAGGAAGGCGCGCCGCCAGCGGTCCGCCGTACGGCCGCCGGCCCACAGGTCGTTCGGCAGCGGGGCGTAGCCACGGTTGCGGCGGCCCAGGTGGAGCGCCACCGCGAGCAGGATCAGCCCGAAGGAGAGGATGACGGACAGCCCCTTGCGGAAGCGGTCCAGCCGGGCCGACGAGGTCTCCTCGGGCTGCCAGCTCTCGAGGAGCTGACGCCGGATCTCCGGGATCCGCGCCAGGCCGCCGTTGTTGGTCACCACCCGCTGGCTGTCCACCCGCTTGATCCAGACGTTGACGCGGTTGGACTCGTCGATCGCCTTGGCCTTCTCGAGCGCCGCGTTGGCCTCGTCGAACAGGTAGGACTCGGAATACGCCTGGCTCAGGTTGAACTGGGCCGCGGCGCTGCGGGGATCGACCTTCGCGACCTTCTGGAAGGTATCGATGGCGGGCCCGAAGTCCCCCTTGAAGAAGAAGAACGCCCCCAGGTTGAGCAGCGCCGCGGTGTTCTCGGGCTCGCTCTCCAGCACCTGGCGGTAGAGGGAGCGCGAGAGCTCCCACTGGTTGAGGGTGCGGTGGAGGTCCGCCACCATGTGCTTGACCGCCGGGCTCTCCGGCAGGACGGAGCGCAGCACCCCGAGGTCCATGAAGAGGCCGCCGTAGAGCCGGTGCTGGTCGAGGCTCTCCATGGCCTGGACGGGCGGCGACAGCTCGACCGCCACCCGGCGGCGCTGCTCGGTGACCAGGAGCGGCGCCGCTCCCACCAGCAGCCAGAGGGCGATCAGCACCGTGCGCTCGCTGGTCGAGGCATATCCCCAGAGGAGGACGGACCAGAACAGGGGCAGCCAGAGAGCGCCATAGGGGAGCGCCAGCGGCCAGAGCAGGAAGACCGCGGTCACCGCCACCGCCGCGGCGGGCGGCAGCTTGCGGCCGAAGAAGCCGGCCAGGTCCTGCACCAGGGCGCGCCCCTTGGTCATCATCTGGAGGACGATGAACAGGCCGCCGGTCAGGAGGAGCAGCGACAGGCTCCAGACCGCGAGGTTCTGCAGCCAGAGATAGCGCTCCAGCGGCAGGCGGAGCAGGCGCGAGTAGCCGCCGAACAGGTGGATCACCCCGTCCAGGTAGCTCCCCTCCAGGCGATCGACCCGGGCGGTGGCGAAGGCGGACTCGGGCCGTTCCGGGTCGAGGCGCTCGGCCGCGGCCAGGGCCCAGCGGGCGCGCGGAAAGTCCTTCTGCTGCGCCGCCTGGACGGCGGCGGCCGAGGCGGCGACCGAGAGGTCCGGCAGGCGGGTCATGCCGAGCTGCTGGGCCGTGGACAGGAGATCGGTGACGACCTGATCGGCCTTCGGCTGGTCCTTGCGGTAGAAGGCGCCGATCCACTGGACCCACTCCTCCTCCACCTGCTTGAGGGTCTGGCGCACCGGGGGCGTCATCTCCACCCCGGTGACCTGGGGAGAGGAGATGTTCTGGGCCGGCGCGGCCGACGGCCAGGCCAGCGCCAGCCCGAAGAGAAGGGCGATCAGCCCGCGCTCAGCGCCTTTTTTGGACATAGCGGACCTTCAGACGATACAGGAGATCCTCGAGAAAAGCCGACTCCTGGCCGTTGAGATTCCCCGCCGTCTTCTGCCGCAACGTGTCGAGAAGGTCGATGTGGACGCGCGCCATCTCCAGGTTCTCCGCGTCCTGGCCGTCCGGCAGGGCCACGTCGCCGAGGTAGACGGCGACCGGCTCGGCCAGCATGGCGACCAGGTCGAAGAAGGTCGGCGAGCCTATGCCCGGGTCCATACCCGGATCCAGGCCGGGGTCCCTCCCCGGATCCAGACCGGAATGGAATCCGGGCGCGCCGCCGGAGAGGTCGAACTGCGAGGCGGCGGGCTCGTAGCCGTAGGCCGCGCCAGGGCCCGGTCCGAAGCCGGGGTCCTGGTCATATCTCGGCGGGGCGGCGCGGGCCGGCTCAAAGGCCGGCGCGGCCGGAGCCGCCGGGGCCGACGCGGCTGGAGAGGGCGCTTCCTCGCCCGAGTCCGCCTCGGTCGATTTCTCATCCAGGAAGCGGTACTCTTCCCGCAGCTCGCCTTCGGGCGTGAATATCCTCTTGTCAGTGACCTTGATGTCCTTGCTCACTGCGGTCCATGGCTCCTTTCCTGC